>JAADDG010000090.1 GCA_013154075.1 Campylobacterota bacterium
TCTTATGAAGAGAATATTGCGATAGGCGATAAAATAAACGAATTTGTCAGACTCAATGCCGATGAAATAAAGGCTTTTTGCGTATGCGAGGGCGGAAATCTCGGCTTTACTCAGCAAGCGAGAATAGAGTATGCCAAAAACGGCGGCAGAATAAATCTCGATAGTATCGACAACAGTGCCGGGGTTAATATAAGCGATCATGAAGTGAATTTGAAGATACTTTTAAACGATCTTGTGAAAAAAAATCTACTAAGTTACGAGCAGAGAAACGAACAGCTCTCGCTTCTTAGCGATCAAGTCGTAAAGAGCGTTTTGTGGACGAACTATTTTCAACCTCTTGCCATCTCTTTGGATGAGATAAAATCGAAAGAGTCTTTGGATGATTTTCTAAAGAGTATTAGGGTTTTGGAGAATAATTTGGAGTTTTTTAAAAGGGTGGATTTCAAAATCCCTCAAGATAATGACTTTGAAGAGGTTTTAAATAGAGACGGATCTATCATAAGACCCATTTTATCCACGCTTTTGTTATATTCGAAGATATTTTTGAAAAATATTCTAAATCAAAGCTCATTTTTGGATACGGAATCCGCTTTTGAGAAGTTTCTTTTCAAATACTTTCCGAAATCTTTCGTATCGGTTTATGAGGATGAGATAAAAGAGCACTATCTAAAAAAAGAGATTATGGCTATGATGATCTCTAACGAGATTATAAACTTTTTCGGTTCGTCTTTCATAAGCGATTACGAGGAGCTTGGAGAAGAGAAGTTTTTGCTGAAAATTAAGGCTTATTTGATTACAAACGACCTTTTTAAAGCCAACGATATAAGATATGAGCTTTATAGGAGGGAAAAAGAGATAGGGGCGTTAAAAATCTATCCTCTTTTGATCAAGATAGAAGAGGCCATTTTGTATAATGTGAGATGGATGTTGAAAGGATTGTATGAAAGGGATATCTGCTACTCTTATATTTTGGAGCACCAAAAATCGATAGAGTATTTTCTATCCATCTTGAATCTTCCGAAAGTTAACGTCGTAAAAGATGACGAAAAAATAAATGACTTTTTCACGAAACTTGATTATCTGAAGCTTGTAACGGGAGTTTTGATAGTTTATAAAAGCGAGATAGTCGATTTTGTGGAGATCGGAAAGATATATTATATGGTTATAGACAAGCTCTCTATCGTCTCTTTGATGAGAATGATTGAGGAGCTTAGTGTCAAAGACTCTTCCGAAGAGATTTTGCAAAGACAGCTAAAGACGATGATTG
Source organism: Campylobacterota bacterium (assembly GCA_013154075.1). GTDB lineage: Bacteria > Campylobacterota > Campylobacteria > Campylobacterales > JAADDG01 > JAADDG01. Next base: position 1,268 of record JAADDG010000090.1, read on the forward strand.
AAGTTTTGGTGATCGATTTGACTAAAAATATTTTAAAATTTAAGAGAAAAAACGAGGATGAAAAAGAGAGTGTGGAAAATTATTTTAAAGAAAAAGAGTTTGATTTGAAAAAATTTAGAGAAGATATAAAAGCTTTGAAAGAGAGCGGTTTTTCTCTAACCGATCTCTCCATAGCCGTAAACAGACTGCTTTTGTTGTAAGGATGTTGGATGAATATGAGTTTGCAAGAGCCTATAAGCGTTACGGAGCTTAACAATCAGATAAAGACTCTTTTAGAGACCACCTTTTTCAATGTCTATGTAGAGGGTGAGCTCTCTCGTATCACCTATCATGCGTCAGGACATATCTATTTTACGCTAAAGGATGAGAATTCATCCATCTCCTGCGTTATGTTTAGAGGAAATAAAAGAAAGCTTAAATTTAGGCTTCAAGAGGGTATGAAGGTATTTATCAAAGGGAGTATTACCGTATACTCTCCAAGAGGCAATTATCAGATAAATTGTCTTGATATAGAGCCTTCGGGAGAGGGAGCTTTGGCGCTGGCTTTCAAGCAGCTAAAAGAGAAGCTTCAGGCGAAAGGCTATTTCGATCAGGCGAGAAAAAAGGCTTTACCGAAATTTGTGGATAAAATAGTGATAGTTACTTCCAAAACGGGAGCTGCGATTCAGGATATGCTAAGAGTCGCCAAAAAACGCTGGCCTCTTGTAGAGATCGTTTTGATAGATACTTTGGTGCAGGGAGAGGCGGCTGCTTTAGATATAGCGAGAAATATAAAGATCGCCGACTCTTTGGGAGCAGATGTGATTATTGTAGGTAGAGGCGGTGGAAGTGTGGAGGATCTGTGGGCTTTCAACGAAGAAGTTGTGGCCGATGCCATTTTTGAAGCCAAAACTCCGATAGTCTCGGCCGTAGGGCATGAGATAGATTTTCTAATAAGCGATTTTACGGCCGATTTGAGAGCTCCGACTCCTTCGGCCGCTATGGAGATGATCTTGCCCGATATCAATGAGGTTCGGATATATTTCGATACTCTTTTTGAAAATTATGAATCGGTTATGAGAAAGATTTTGGATAAAAAAGCTCAAACTCTTTTGCATCTTTATAATCTCTATGAGCAGAACAATATCATCTCAAAAATAGAGCTTTTTGAAAAGGAGATAGAGAGTCTAAGAGAGAGATTCTCCTCATATCTTGAATTTGTTTTGGATAGAAAATCGAAAGATGTTTCGGAGCTTACTAACTCTATAAATAGCGCGATGGAGGCGGTTTTCTCTCTGAAAGAGAATGATCTTTTATCTCTTAAAAGAAGCTATGAAAACAACGATCCCTCAAAAAGAGGCAAAAAGGGCTTTGCTCAGATAGTAAAGGAGGGATCTATCGTCTCATTATCCGATTTGAAAGAGAGGGATCTAATAGAGCTTCAAGATCCCTTCACCGTCGTAAAGGCCGAGGTTTTAGGAAAAAAGAAGCTAAATTAATTCTTTTTAGCTCTTTTTAGTATAAATTCCGCACTTAAAACTCCTATCAATGATCCTACTATGATATCGCTTAGATAATGTGCGTTTAGCTCCACTCTGCTAAAGGCTATTAGTGAAGCTAAGATGAAAAGAGCTATTTTATATCGAGGGAAGAATGAGCTTAGTGCTACAAAGAGGCTAAAAGCGGTGGCTGCATGGCCTGAGGGAAAAGAGATATACTCATATTTGATATGAAACCAATCAAATCCGTAAAGGCCTTTTTCAAAAAGCATATCTGGTCTGTATCTGCCGACTATCACTTTCAAAATATCCGTTAAGATACCGGAGAAAGCTACTGAGAGAAATACTATTTTGGCTTTCTGGCTTTTGAAAATCAAAAATATTAGAAGAGAAGTAACCAAATAGAGTTCGCTTCTTCCAAAGAAAGTGATAAATTCGAAAAAGGGGTTTAGAAACTTCTCTCTGTGAAAATAAAGAGCTATAGTTTTGTCTATAAAAAAGTAAGAGATAAGAGCGAAATTTAGGTACAGGAAAATTGGCAAAGCTTTTTGAGAAAGGGACTCTTTTTTGAAAGATTTAATGATAGAATTTATCATCAGATAATACCTTCCGTAATTTTTTCGGAAGATATTTTCTGCTAAAAAGATGAAAATTTTATGAAAACCGTGAAGTTAAAATGAACAAATAGGGGTGTAGATAGGGCCTTTTGGTGTAAGATCGCTTTTAAATAGAGTAACTTGGGGATAAAGATATCCAAGCTCTTTTTGACTCTCTTTATGTAGAAGTTTTTTATAGCCACTATTTAGGATCTCTTTTATTCTTATTAAAGTTACGTGGGGTTGAAATCTTCTGCCCGTTTTTCCAAACAGTTTCTCTAAATGAAGATGGCTTTTTAGGTAAATATTCTTTTCAAGGTTTACAAAGAGCACTCTCGGAGGTCTGCCGAAACTTCCTTCTCCTTTTAGATAGATCTTTTTGTGAGGAAAATCTACCGATTTTACTTTCTCTATCACCTCCTCTTTGTCTCTATCTCCAAAAAAGTATAAAGTGGCGTGCAAATTCTCCTCTTCCACCCATTTTCCTCTAAAATAGGGAGAGTAAGCTCTTTTTATACTTTCATAATCGTATAGTTTTGCTCTAACTCCCAAAAAGAGTCTCATTTTTGCTCCATTTGGGATAGTCTTTGCTCAAGATATTTTTTCATATCCATCTGTCCCAATTTTCTTGTATAGTCGAAAACGTTTAGATTGAACGTATCTCTTATCATCATATCGGCTCCCTTTTCAAGTAGATAATCCACTATTTCAAATAGTGAGAAGGAGGCTGCCAGCATAAGAGGCGTAAATCCGCTTCTTCTTGTCGGTTTATTGATATCGAAATCGAAATTTTCCACCAGATATTTGACAAGATCGAGTCTGTTTGCAGCTATGGCGTCATCGAGCAAATTGACACCTTCGTTTGTTTTCGCTTCTATATCCGCTCCATTTTCTACCAAAAGCGTAAAATTATCGAAAGATATGTTTTTAGAGATAGCGTATGATAGTAGAGATTTCTCTTCTATCTCGATATCTTTTAGATCGTTATATTTTTTTAAAGCTTTTTTTAGAGAGGCTCTATCGTCTCTATCTATGGCAATTTTTAGGTCTTCCATTTGATTTTCCCCCTATATTAAAAGTACTTATATTGTAGCATAAAAAAGGGTGAATTTTTTCTTTCTCTTTTTAATGAAATCTTTTATGAAAGATAGAGAAGAAAATAATATATTTTAAAGAAAATATTTGTTATCTTTGTAAAAAATAAAAAATCAAATTTAAAAAATGATATTTGATTTTTTTAAAAAAACTTTACAAAGGAGGTGAAAAGTGGCACAAAATGTTACCATTTACGAGGATGCGGAGGACGGGAGTATAAAAGGGTGGGAGATTTATGACAAAAATCCTCCGGGAGCCGTTATTAGAAACGTTTACGATAGTGAAAGAAAGAGCAGAGTTATAGAGTTTCAGGGGCATGGCATAGACAACGGCTATTGGCTTAGGAAAGATAATCTCGCTTATTGGGATAATAGAACTCAATTTATACTTGAGTGGAGTATGAAGTTTGCCGAAACCTATATTATTTACGTATATCTTTATACAAATAAAGGTTTTAAATATCTTCAATACGAACCCAGAGACGACAATCCTTTGGGTAGCGGAAATTATATAAAGATAGGTTTGGGAAGCTCCACGAAAGACGGCAAATGGCATACGATTAGAAGAGATCTTAGAGAAGATATCCATTTGGCCCAAAAAGATACTCAGATAATAGCCGTAGAGGCTTTTTTGGTCAGAGGAAACGGAAGAGTGGACGATATCAAGCTTATGAGAGATTCCATCTCTCCCGCGCCTCCTTTAGCTCCGAGCGATCTTGAGGCGGTTAGCTCCTCTTTAAGTGTTACTCTAAGCTGGAAGGATAATTCCGATAACGAAAGCGGTTTTAATGTTTATAGAGATGGAGTTTTGATCCATACGACCGCTATGAATAAAACCTTTTATACGGATGAGGGACTCTCTCCCGATACCGCGTATAGTTATGAAGTTAGGGCTTTTAATAGTTACGGTGAGAGTGAGGGAGTTAGAATAAGCGTAAAAACGGAACCTCAAACGACTGTTACCGTTTACGAAGATGCGGAGGACGGATCGATTGCGGGATGGGCTATATATGACAGATATCCTCCGGGAGCTACTATAAAAAATGTTTTCGATAACGATAAAAACAGCAGGGTTATAGAGCTTAAAGGACATGGAGTAGGAAACGGTTTTTGGCTTAGAAACAGCGATTTTTCTTATTGGGATAACAAAAAGCAGTTTATAGCCAAATGGAGTATGAAGTTTGCCGAAAACTATATAATCTATTTTTATATTCTAACTACCAAAGGATATAAATATCTTCAATATGAGCCGAGAAACGATGATCTTCTTGGAAGCGGCAACTATATAAGATACGGTTTGGGAGAGGGTACGAAGGACGGTAAATGGCATACAATAGAGAGAGATCTTAGAGAGGATCTTAAAAACGCTCAAAGCGATACGGACATAATAGCCGTAGAAGCATTTTTGGTTAGAGGTAGCGGAAGAGTCGATGATATCATGCTTTTATCCAAAGACGTTACTCCTCCCCAAAAACCGGCCGCTCCGAGCGATCTGAAAGCCGAAGTTGAGACAAGAAGTATAACTCTAAGCTGGAGGGATAATTCCGATAACGAAAGCGGTTTCAATATCTATAGAGACGGGGTTTTAATCTTTTCGACAACTCCCAACGTTACTTCTTATACCGATACCGGTTTGACGCCTTCCACTTCTTATACATATTCGGTAACGGCGGTAAACGACGCCGGAGAGAGCGAATCGATTTCGATCACCGTAGTTACGAAAGAGAGCGAAGGGGGGGAGACAGTTACCGTTTATGAGGATGCGGAAGACGGGAATATAGAGGGTTGGAGCGTATATGACGATACTCCTTCGGGAGCGGTTATTAGAAACGTTTATGATAGCGATAAAAAAAGCAGAGTAATAGAGCTAAAGGGCCACGGTATCGATAACGGTTATTGGCTTAGAAACGGTGACGGCTCTTATTGGAGTAATAGAAAGCAGTTTATAATAGAGTGGAGTATGAAATATAGCGAAAATTTTATCGTCTATATTCTGCTTACCACCGACAAAGGAACGAGATATTTAAGGTATGATCCTGTAGATAGCGACGCTTTGGGAAGCGGTACGTATATCAAATACGGAATAGGAAGCTCTACTAAAGATGGCAAATGGCATACGATTAGAAGGGATCTTAGAGAGGATTTGAAAAAAGCTCAGCCCGATACGAAGCTTATAGAGGTGGAAGCCTTTTTGATCAGAGGAAACGGAAGGGTTGACGATATTAAACTGATAGGAGAGAAAGAACCCGATTTTCCTCCCGCCAAGCCTACCGATTTGAAAGCTTCGGTTACGAAAAACAGCGTAAGTTTGACATGGAAGGATAACGCTCAAAGTGAAAGCGGCTATAAGATCTATAGAGACGGGGTTTTGATTTTTACTACCGCGGCCAATATCACGTCATACAAGGATGAAAATTTATCTCCGGATACGAAATATAGATATGCCGTGAGAGCTTATAACGATGTAGGAGAGAGTGAGGAAGCCTCTATAGAGGTGACTACTATGCCGGATGATTCGAAAGCCTATTACGTATCTCCTCAAGGAGATGACTCTTGGGACGGGAAAGCCGATACTTACAAAGGCGGAAATCACGGACCTTGGAAGACCATTCAGCATGCGGCTTCGGTTGTGAAAGCGGGTGAAACCGTGTATGTAAGAGAGGGTACTTATGTAGGCCCTATTAGGATCCAAAGATCCGGTTCGGCAAATGAAGGGTATATCACTTTTAGAAATTATCCGGGAGAAAAGCCCGTAATTACGAGAAGAGATCAAAATATGTCGGTAGATACCTTTTATGGAATCGGAGTCTCTTATATCAAAATTATAGGTTTTCATATTTATCAGGGAGTTAGAGCCGGTATCAAATTTTACGGGCCGGGAAGTCATATAGAGATAAGAAACAACGAAGTTTCCGAGCTAAACGCCAATATTCCGGTAGAGAAGAGATTGGAACACGCTATTTGTATAACCGCTTATAAAGATAGGCCGATGTCGCATATCGTTATAGATTCCAATCACGTTCATCATAACCATACCGGAAATCCGAATGTGGGTGGAGCCTATGACGAGGCTATGACCGTTCTTGGAGCGGTGGAGTATTTTAGGGTGACGAACAATATAGTGCATGATAACGATTTTATAGGATTGGATATTATAGGTCACCAAAGAGGAAGTTTTTCGGTTTTTGGTATGAATAGGCACGGTCTTGTGGCCGGCAATATCTGTTATAGAAACGGAGTTTTGAAAGAGTGGGCGAGTAGTCTTTATGTGGACGGTGCGGAGTATTTGATAGTTGAGAATAATTTAGTTTATGACAATTTCGGATTGGGGCTTACTATCAGTCAAGAAACGAGAGAATCCACAGCCGATCACGTCATAGTTAGAAACAATTTCTCATGGAACAATAAAAGAGGCGGAATGCTTGGAAGCTCTCACGGAGGAGAGGTTAGAGATTGTGTCTTTGTTCACAATACCGTAGGAGGAGCCAAAGTAGAGACGGAGTTTTTCTTGGGTACGGCAAGAAATTGGAGAATAAAAAACAATATCTTTTATGAATTCGGAACTTCTCCATATCTTTTCAAGGATATTTCCAATATGACCTCTTCATGGGAGTTTGATTACAACTATTACGCTCCGAGGTTGGGATTTTACAAGATCCATATGGCCGGAAGAGTTTACAGCGATTTTGGCTCTTATCAGAGAGGAACCGGCAAAGATCCCCACTCAATCAACGGAGAGGATCCTAAACTAAAAGATCCTTCTCATCAAGACTACTCCCTAAGGGATGATAGCCCTTGCAAAAATGCGGGAGGATTTTTTACAAAAACCGTCTCAAGCGGTAGCGGAACCGTCATAAGAGTTTTGGATGCAAGATATTTTACGGACGGTTTCGGCGTAAAAGAGGGTGATAAAATCAAGATAGGAAGAAATCCGTCCGTTAGAGTGATAGCGGTGGATTACGCGTCAAATACGATAACTATCGATACTCCCGTCTCTTGGGGCGCAAATGAGGGAGTTAGCTACGATTATGAGGGAAGTATGCCCGATATCGGAGCTTTGAAGGGATAAAAGGGGCTCTCCCTTTTATCTAATTAGTGAAAACTCTTCTATAGTTTCCTGATTTTCCGTATCCTTGATATTTTTCCATTTCTCTTTGTGTAAGTTATTGAATATCTTTAATGCAAGTTCGAAATCTATTCCAAAATCGCTTGCCGTTTGAAAAATAGTTTTGCCCGAAAGCATGGCTTTTTGAATTTTTGTCAAATCCTCTTGCGATAGTTCTCTCTCTTTTACCATCTCCA
>JAADDG010000026.1 GCA_013154075.1 Campylobacterota bacterium
ATGAGAGCGAGCTTTTGAATCTATTGATGCAAAGAAGCGATCTTTTGAATATGATAGCCGAGCTGAAAGATAGAATCTCTAAGAAAAATATTTATGTAAAAAATCTATATGTAAAAAAACTTTATGTAAGACAGGGCGAGTTTGTAGGAGTCGGGGCTAAATTGGCGGATTTGGAAGATCAGAGGGGGAGCAGATTGGTACTTTTTATATCTTTTAAAGATATAGAAAATATTACAAATAGCAAGATTTTGATAAACGGGAAAGAGGATAGCGGTTTTGTGATAGATAAGATAGGAGACTCTCCCGATAGCAAATATATCTCCTCTTATCGTCTTGAATTGGTAAATTTAAAAAAGCTTCCTTACGGTAAGCTTGTAGATGTGGAGATAGTTAAAAAATGATTAGAGTTTTTGTGGTTATTTTGATATTTTTAGATCTCTCTTTTGCGACTACTCCTTTGTCTGAAAATAGAGAGCAGCTTTTTGATATAGAGAGAAAAAAAGCGCAAAAAGAGGCGGATAAACTCAAAACAAGATGGATCTCTCCCATCGAAATTAACGGATTTTACACCAAAAATAAGAGTCTTCAGGATATCAAAGAGAGCGATTATAGCGGCATCTCCATGTCTTGGAAACAAGATATTTTCAGAAGCGGCGGGATATTTTATGCGATAGAGTACGCTAAGGCTTTGAGAAAATATAATTTGCTTAATATCGATTTGAAAGAGGCAAAAGAAGTAGAGAGAGTCTATACTCTAAAGTGTCAAATTGAGCGAGATAGGCTCAAACTAAAGCAGGCTAAGCTTTTGCTCGAGAATAGAAAGATAGACGTTTTGGTGGTCAAAGAGAAGTATAAAGCGGGAAATGCGGATATAGAGAGATTGAATACGGCTATTTTAAACGAAGAGAGAGAAAAAGATAACGTGATCTCTTTGGAGTCTCTTTTAAAACAGGAGATTTACGAACTTAAAAAGTTGACGGGCGATAAGAGTGTGGATATAAGCGAGATTAAATCTTTGAAAATCCCCTCTAAAGAGGAGTATGTAGAGAAGAATATGGAGTATTTGCTAAAAAAGAGGGATATTGCTACGCAAAAAAAGATGCTTTCGGTAAAAAAAGCCTCATATCTGCCTAAATTTTACGTAAACGCCTCTTTGGGATACAAAAAGATCGAGGGAGGATTTTTGAGCGGTGAAGGCAAAGAGTATAGTTACGGTTTAGGATTCAATATGCCGCTTGATTATAACGCCAAAAAGGATATAGAAAGCTCAAGACTTAGCTATTTGCAAAGCAAGGTTTCAAAAGCAGATAAAAAAGATGAGCTTTCGTTTGAGTATGATAAAAGAATGGAGGCTATAAAAAGCTACGAAGAGAAGATAGAATCGGCTAAAAGAAGAGAGAAACTCTACAAAGAGCTTTACGATTTTGTAAAAGAGCAAGTTGTAGCCGGGTTTAAAACCGACCTTGATTTAAAGTCTCTTGGAAACTCGCTTAAAATTCAAGAGCTTGAAAAAAAGATACAAACTTATAATATTTTGATAGAGAAAGTGAATCTATACTTTGATATTTTTAGAGAGTAGGTTTTGAATTTTTTGGAAATTTCGCTAAGATTAAGGTATCTGCGATGTAAGGATCTTAGATGGTCGATATTGAAAAGATTAAAAAAGAGATAGTGGAAGCTTTGAAACCTTTAGATCCCGATAGAATAATTCTTTTTGGAAGTTATGCTAAAAATAGTTATAATGAAAATAGCGATATAGATCTTTATGTCGTAACAAGTGATGAATTTGTACCCCGAAATTGGAGAGAAAATAGCGATATTTATGTAAAATTTTCGAAAAATCTTAGAGAAATTAGAAAAAGAGTTTCTATAGATTTAATTGTTCATACCAAAGGTATGTATAAAAAGTTTATAGATTTTAATAAGCCTTTTGCTAATGAGATACTAAAAGGTCAAGTTTTATGGCGCAAAGACTTGAAGTTGAATGGCTAAAATCTGCTTATAGCGATATTTTAATGATGGAGAGAGCTTTAGATTCCGATTTTTTGACGCATATGGTTGCTTTTCACTCTCAACAAGCTATTGAGAAATCTTTTAAAGCTTTAATTATTTATAAGAATGATTCTATCGAAAAAACTCATGATATATTTAGATTATATTTGATGGTTCAAAACGATATAGGTGATTTGGACGAAACTTTGATAGAGAGAATCAATGAAATTTATATAGAGGCGAGATATCCGGGAAGTTTGGGATTACTTCCTTATGGCAAACCGACGATAGATGACTCTAAAGAGTTTTATAAATTTGCTAAAGATATTTTTGATAAAGTATGTAAAATTATTGACGTAAGTTATGATGATTTATTGAAATAAAACATTTTATTTTCAAAATCCGCTATTTTGCCTTCTTTTACCTCTACTCCTTCGTTTTTTAAAAGCTCTATTTTGCGTTTTACTCCGCCTTTTCCGCTGTAGTTTCCCACTCTTCCATCGCTGTTTACTACTCTATGGCATGGAGTTTTGGGGGCATTGGGGTTTTTCCCCACGGCACTTCCTACCGCTTGGTAGGCTTTGGTGTTTAAGAATTTCGCTATCTCTTTGTAGGTTGTTACTTTGCCTTTCGGTATCAAATCCATAGCTTTCCACACTTTTTGCTGAAAGAGGGTCTCTTTTTTCATTTATCACCTTTGGCAGATTATGGCGTAGGGGCAATATCTGCATTTGGATATCTCTTCGGTTTGGGAAAAATCTATGATTTTTTCTTGTAAAAGTTTAAGTTTTTCATCCAATAGATACAGTTTTTCTTCAAAAAACGGATCTTTGATAAGCTTTGCATTTTCCAAATCGTAAAGATAAAGTTCCTCTATGTCAAAACTCTTTTCCAACAATCTAAAGTAAATTTGGAGTTGAAAATCGGTCGTTTTATTTAGAGAATTTTTTGAAGGAAGGTTTATTCTCCCGCTTTTGTAATCGATTATATAATATTTTCCATCTTTTTCGTCTACTCTATCTACCTTTCCTTTGAAAAAGAAATCTTTATATTTCCCTCTAATCTCTTTTTCCAAAAATTTTATTTCAAATCCCTCTTTTTTTCGCTCTATTTCATTCTTTGCGAAATTTTGCAATTTATTTATCCAGATATCCGCGGAGAGTTTTAAAATAGGCTGATTTTTTATGAGAGAGTAGAGAGTGTTTTTCAGTTTTTCGAGTAGCTCTTGTTCTGTTGCAAACTCCTTGTTTTCTTCATATAGTTTAAATAGCGCTTCATGAAGAAAAATTCCTATGGTTCTCTCATCCATCTGATCTGTAGGTATTTGAAAATCCTCAAGTTTTTCTATGTATCTTAGATAATATTTTCTTTTGCAATCAAGGAAAGTTTTAAGTTTTAGAGGAGATAGGATCTCTTTTGTAAAGTCGTGTTCTTGAACTATTTCCTTATTGAAATGGGGTTTTTGTTTGGATGATTTGAAAATTATCTCGTTTAGACTCTCTTCGCTTAAAGAACTTTCTACGGTATCTATCTCGAAAAGAAATCTTGCGGGGGAGTTTTGCTCATCTTTGATAAAAGATATTGATACTTTTTTTGCATTTGCAAATAGGTTTAAATAGTGATTTTTTTGAATATCTTTATACTCTCTGAAGGTTAGCATTTTGCTCTTTGCTCTAATTTGGCTTGATAGAAAAAGATCGTTAAAAGGATTTTTAAATATGATTGAGTCGTTGAAATCTACCGCAATTACCGCCTCAAATTCTCCTCCCTTCGCTTCGTTTGGTTTAAGTACCGCAACTTTACCTCTCTCTTCTTCCGGCAATTTGACACTTTTCAATCTGTTTAGAAAAAAATGAAATATTTTATTTAGAGGATACTCTTTTAGATGGGAGAAGAGTTTTATAAACGATGATAGTTCCTCTTTGTAGAGAGAGTTTTCTATGAGATTTTCACTCTTTATCCCTTCAAATAGTTTCATAAAAGTTTGTTTGTCGATCTTCTCTTCCCAAATAGATAAGAAACTCTTCTCCACGTCCTCTCTATCTATGAAGAATCTCTCGAGTCTGTGGATGTTTTCATAATTTTTGTCGATTAGATATTCGTAAATTGCGGATAGTTTTTTGTAAATGTCGGAATTTTCAAATGTAAAAGAGTTGGATATATCGAAATTTTTCTCTTCGTCTAAGATTCTAAGTAATTTAAAAAAGTTTTCGTTATTTGAAATAATTACTATTTTTTGAGGATCGACTCCTTCGTTTACAAAGTCGTAAACTCTCTTTTTTACATAAGATATTTGAGATAGCGTATTGGAAGCTTCAAATATTTCCGCTTTGGGTCTTTTTATCTCAAATATTTTTTGATTTATTACTCTTTTTTCGCTCAAGTTGATAAGATATTCGAAATTCTCTTTTAGATTTAAGCCTATTTTGGAGTAGTGTTTGGATAGAGCTTTATTTAATTTGGTTAATTTTAGATTGATAAAGACGGGTCTTACTTGAGATATTTCCGAAAGCAAATCGAATTCAAAGTTATTTATATAATCTATTTGATAAAAAATAATTTTCTCAAAAGATTTTATAAAAGAGGTGTTGAGTCTATAATTTTGCGGCAGAAAAATAGGATCTATATAATTTTTGGCTTTTAATAATTTTTCATATCTTTGCTTTAGAGTTTGCAAAACGTCTATTTTCTCTTCATATTCCGCATAGGCGTCGGTTTTTTTAAGTTCGTTTAGGTCTATTTTTTCTAAAGAGCACTCTTGCAGGAAAGATATGATAAAGGAGGAGTTTTGCAAAAAAGATATGAAATCGAGACTAAAGCCTAACTTTTTAAAATCTTCGAATTTTGCCGCCTCTCTTAATAAAAGAGTACGGGTGTCGTTATCTATGGTGATGGAGTTTTCTACCAAAATCGCTCTATTTTTAAAATCTTCGAAAGTTAGGATTTTATCTATAAAGCCGTTTTGAGATAGGTTTTTTTGATGTTCTTGATTGGCCAAAAAGCCTGTTTGGAAAATTCTAAGCATTAGCCCCCTTTGTTTGTGAAATTATATCATTTTGAAAGGGGGCTTTTTGTTTTATTCCACCGTTACGCTTTTTGCGAGGTTTCTTGGCATATCCACATCGTTTCCGAGTCTTATTGCTATCTCCATCGCAAGAAGCTGAGTGATAACCATCATCTCAAAAAATTCTATCATAGGATGATCGAAATATTCTGTTTTTATAAAATCGTCGGCCAATTCGAACTCCACCGGACTTATCGCAAGGATGGTGGCGTCTCTTGCCGAAAGCTCTTCGACGTTGCTTTTTATTTTATCATAGTGAACTGTTTTTGGCATCAACGCTATCGTAAAGAGTTCGCTATCTGCCAAAGCGATCGGACCGTGTTTCATCTCTCCCGCCGGATATCCTTCAGCGTGCAGATAGCTTATCTCTTTTAGTTTCAACGCTCCCTCAAGTGCCAGCGGGAAGAATATATCTCTGCCTATATAGAAAAATCCGTGTCCGTGAAGGTATCTTTTGGATAGTCTTTTTATTTTTTCGTGCAGTTTGTCTTTGACTTTCACTACTTTCGGAATTCTTCTGATGGCTTTAAGCTCGTTTGCGATCGTTTCGTCGCTTAGAGTTTTTCTTATTTGGCTAAAATAGAGTACGAGCATCCACAAAACCATAACTTGAGTTGCGAAGGCTTTCGTACTTGCCACTCCTTTTTCGATTCCGGCTCTTGTTAGGATGGTATAGTCTGCGAGTCTTACGATGGAGGAGTTGTCCACGTTACAGATGGCAAGAGTCTTCAATCCCGCTTTTTTAGCCATTCTCAAAGCTTCCAAAGTATCGGCAGTTTCACCGCTTTGGGATATGACTACAAATAGCGTATCTTTCGTAAGTAGAGGCTCTTTGTATCTAAATTCGCTTGCGATTTCTACCGAGCATCTGATTTTTGCCATTCTCTCAAAAAGGTAGGCCGAAGTGAGTCCGGCGTGATAGCTTGTTCCGCAGGCGCAGATTTTTATTTCGTTTATTCCTTCTATGATCTCCTCTTTTAGCTCTTCAAAGTATATCTTTCCGTTAGAAGCTCTACCTAAAATCGTATCTCCGACAACTTCGCTTTGTTCATAGATCTCTTTTTCCATAAAGAATCTAAATCCGCCTTTTTGAGCGTATTGTTTATCCGTCGTAAGGGGTACTTTTACAGGCTCTTTTTCCTCTTTGTTCGCAAAAAGTTTTATACCCTCTTTATTTGCATATCCGTATTCGCCGTCTTCAAGATAGATAACTTCCGTGGCGTTTGAGATGAGAGGAGCGTCTGAGGAGGCGAAAAATATCTCTCCTTTATCGTTTGTTCCTATGATTAGTGGGGAGCCTTTTCTGGCGAAAAATATCGTATCGGGAGCGCTTTTTGTAATAAGGAGTATCGCGTAAGCACCTTTTAAAGTCTCTATCGTCTTTTCGAAAGCCTCCATAGGATCTTTTGAATTTTTCAGGTTTTTTTCAAATAGGTGTACTATTACCTCCGTATCGGTTTGGCTTACGAAATTCACTCCACTTTCTATAAGCTCTTTTTTTAGCTCTTGATAATTTTCTATAATGCCGTTGTGAACTACGTAGCTAAACTCTCCTAAATGAGGGTGAGCGTTTAGTTCGGTAGGTTTTCCGTGAGTTGCCCATCTGGTATGCCCTATACCTACTCCGAAACCTTCTGTTTTGAAATCTTTTGTTTTTTCCGCAAGATTTTTCAATTTACCTACGGCTTTAAAATATCTGATATCGTCTTTTTGCATTATGGCTATTCCGGCCGAGTCGTATCCTCTATATTCGAGCTCTTTTAGACCTTCAAGAAGAAGAGATTTTATTTCTCTGTTCCCTATATAACCGACTATTCCGCACATAGTGTTCCTTTACTAAAAATTAAGTTTTAATTTAATATTTTTTTATCAGCAAATAATATCACAAATTTTATTAAGGTTCTTACAAAAGTTTCCGTTTTTTTCCAAAATAAAAAGATTTGATGCCTTTTTCTTTATCGTTTGGATTTTGGCACTTGCTATATCTATACCTATATCGTCAAATACGGCTATTAAGTAAGCCATCAATCCCTTTTGATCTTTGGTGTTTAGTTTCATCTCCGCATATGATTCGGAGTGATTACAGTTAATTGAAATTTCATTTCTATAAATGCAAGGTTTATTATACTTTACTTTTCTTGACATATTGAACGAATCTTCGATTAATTGTTCGATATAAATCGCTTCTTCCCTCTCCACTCTACCTAAAAACTCTATTTTGAAATATTTTATATTATTAAATAATTTGAAGATATCCATATTTACCAAGTTTAAATAACTAAGTTTACCGAGCAAATAAGCTGCGTTTAATTCTGTCTTTCTGATTATCGAGATGGATAGGTTTTGGGAATAGTCTATTTTATATAGGTACTCTCTATCCGATTGGCTAAGCTCGTATGCCCATTTTGATATTTCTATAATAGAGTCGGTTTTATATTTGATAAAAAAGAGGTTTGAAGGGATTTGGAGGATCTTTTTTTGCAATATTTTTGGAAGAGATTTGAATTTTTCGCTGTTTTTTATACTTTTTTCTCTTTTGAGCCTTCTTTGAGTCTCGCTTAAGAGTTCTGTGTTGAAAAAACTTTTTTTAGCTATATCATAAAGTTCTCGAAGTAATTTTTCATTAAAGGACGAGTAGGTGGATTTCGAGACGCCGTTTATGTCCGCATATGTTAGAATATAGAGCATTTTTAAATTTTGAGGTGTTTTTATTTTGGATACGAAACGAAGGATCGTTTTTTCGTTATAGATATCCTCTCGTTGAGCGGTTTTGCTCATCAGGGTGTGGTGTTCAATTAAAAGTGCACCTATTTTTGCAAGATTTTCATCTATTTGGAGTTTTTTTGCATATACTTTGAACAGTTCCGCTCCCACTGCGGAATGATCTTTTTTTCTTCCTTTTCCCGCATCGTGTAAAAACGCAACAAGTTTCAAAACCATCTTTTCATCTTTCGATAACGAATCGAATAGCTCTTTTACGTATGGATCTTCTATATTTTCTAAATGTTTTAAAACTTTTATAGAGTGGATATCTACCGGATAAGTATGGTATCCGTCAAATTGCGGAAGATGGATCACTTTTTTCATAGGAGGGATTATTTTGTGAAGTATTCCAGCTTGATAGATTGCGTAGATAAAATGGTAAATATGATCTCTATAAAAGAATTTTTTTACCAAAGAGGCTATTTCGTTTTGACTTTTTGGTTTTATGGCAGCGTGTTTGAGAGCGTTTACTACGCTTATGTCGTATCTATAATCGCTATCTGGCAGGGTTAGGAGCTCTCTTAGTATTTGAGTGATGTCCGATTTAGGGTAATGAAATGAGGTAAAGAGAGTATTTTCACAGATATAGAGATTTTTTTCAAATCTTTTTTGTCTAAGTAGGGGGATATTTTCCTCTTTGTATAGGAAGGGTTGAATCAGCTCTTTTATTAAAATGTTACATATTGTTTTTATGCTCCAAAGACTTTCAAACACTTTTTTGCTAAGCTGCAGGGAAGCGGTTTTGAATTTGTTGTCTTTGAATTTCAGTTTTTGAGCCACTTCGGGTAGAAGTTCCATTATCAAAACGTCTTGCTTCTTTTTGGCTATCAGATG
>JAADDG010000075.1 GCA_013154075.1 Campylobacterota bacterium
GATGAAGTTAGAAAAGAGGTGGGAGAAGAGGTTTTTAAAGCCGTTAGAAGAGGATATGAGACTTCTCCTCCCGCTTTGAGAAAAGATGATGAAAGATCGCCGTTTTTCGATCCCAAATATCGCTCTTTAGATCCCTCTTTGATTCCTTTGGGAGAGTCTTTGAAGGATACGAGAAGAAGGGTTGTAAACTATTTTTTTGAAAAGATAGCACCTTTTTTAGTTTCCGAAACAACCGTTCTTATTACGGCTCACGGAAATTCTCTAAGAGCTTTGGTTATGTATATAGAAAATATCTCTAAAGAGGAGATCTCAAAGGTTGAGATTCCGACCGCCAGACCCATTTTGTATGAGTTTGACAAGGAATTAAATCCGCTTTTTAGAAAGGATTTTTAGAGTGCAGAAGATTGATTTCCAAATTCCTTACGATCTTATACACTTTATTTATATCGTAGCTTTGAGCTTTTTGGTGGGACTCGAGCTTAAGGCATACAGAATAGCGAAAGTGAAAAAGAGTACGTTGGGCTCTACGAGAACGTTTACTTTTATAGGAATAATGGGATTTGTCTTCTATAGAATAGATCTTTATTATTATCTTTTGGGCTATTTGGCTTTGAGTGCGGTTTATAGCATATACTATTTTCACAAAATCAAAGATGATAGAACTTCCATCATCTCTTTTTTGATTATCTCTTTGGTTTACAGTTTCGGTCCTTTAATGGAGATATTTAATATCTGGATGCCGACACTGCTTTTTGTTTTGATAGTGTTCGTTCTAAACGCCAACAGATCTTTAAAATATCTCTTTGACAAAATCAACGAAGAGGAGTTTGAGACTTTAGGCAAATTTCTCTTATTAAGTGCCGTAATTTTACCTCTTTTGCCTCACAATAAAATCCCTTATCTAAATATTTCCGCTTTTAAAATTTGGCTTGTGGTGGTGATAATTTCGGCTATCAGTTACGGCAGCTACATAGCTCAAAAGTATCTCTTTAGAAACAAAGGCTATATGATAACCGGATTGCTCGGCGGGCTCTACTCCTCTACCGCTACTACCGTAGTTTTGGCCAAAAAGAGTCTCTTTAGAGAGAATGTAAGGCTTATAGAGTCGGCCATTATTTTGGCTACCGCGATGATGTATATAAGGCTTTGGATCATTGCGGCGATTTTCAATTTCGATGCCGCATTGGATCTTCTTTTGCCTATGTCTTTTTTAGCGCTTTTCGGAATAGCGGTGGCTCTTTTGTTGTACAAAAAGGATACCTCTTTAGTATCGGCTATAGACGATAGAAATCCTTTGGAGCTTGGAACGGCTTTTTTGTTTGCATTGCTTTTTGTCGTGATGATGGTCGTTACCAATTTGGTTATAGAGAAGTACGGAGATACGGGACTTAAAGTTTTATCTTTCGTGATAGGTTTTACCGATATAGATCCCTTCATTCTTTCGCTTTTGACGGGAAAATTTAGCGTAACCATCAAAGATATAGTCAGTGCCGTTTTAATAGCGGCCGGAAGCAACGATATTCTAAAAGCTTTATATGCTTTGATTTTTGGAAAAGGTATTCCGAAATTGGCGGCTTTTTGGGTATTTGTGATAGGAGTTTTTAGTATTTTATACCCTTATTTATTTTTATAAAACAATTCAAAGGAGAGAGTGATGAGTGCTTATATAAAATGGTTTAGAGAGCTTGGAATAAAGGATGTTAGTGAAGTTGGCGGCAAGAATGCGAGCTTGGGAGAGATGTATAACGCCTTGACACCGATGGGAGTGAACGTTCCAAACGGTTTTGCCGTAACCGCTACGGCGTATAGAGCCTATTTGAAATTCAATAATTTGCAAAAGTCTTTGGAAGAGCTTTTCAAAAATTTTGATCCGAATGACATAAATGAATTAAAAAGAGTCGGCAAAACCGCAAGAGGTATGATTATGAAAGGCAAAGTGCCCGACGATTTGAGAGAAGAGATTTTGGAAAATTACTCTCTTTTGAAAAAGGAGTATGGAGATGACGTCTCTTTGGCGGTTAGAAGTTCCGCTACGGCCGAAGATTCTCCAACCGCCTCTTTTGCGGGACAGAATGAGACCTATTTGAATATAAAAGGGGATGAGAATCTTTTGTGGGCCTATAAAATGTGTATAGCGAGCAACTTTACCGATAGAAGCATAAGCTATAAGTATACCCACGGTTTTGATCCTATGAAAGTCTATCTTTCGGTAGTTATGATGAAGATGGTAAGAAGCGATATGGGCAGCAGCGGGGTGATGTTTAGTATCGATACCGAAACCGGCTTTAGGGATGTCGTCTTTATAAATGCGGCTTGGGGACTTGGAGAAAACGTAGTGCAAGGCACTATCGATCCCGATGCTTTTTATGTGCATAAACCAACTTTCAAAAAAGGATTTAGAGCCGTTTTGAAAAGAAAGCTCGGAGCAAAAGAGAAAACGATGATCTTTAGCGAGACTCTTGAGACGGCGAATCTCGCTCAACAATTTACCAAAAACATAAAAACTCCTATCGATAAGAGGATGAGATTTTCCGTAAGTGACGAAGAGATTTTGCAGCTTGCCGATTGGGCTATGAAGATAGAAGAGCACTATAGCGAGGTTAACGGACACTATACCCCTATGGATATGGAGTGGGCTAAAGACGGATTGGATGGAAAGCTTTATATGGTACAGGCTCGCCCTGAGACGGTTCACTCTCAAGAGAAGCTAACGCAGTTTGAAATTTATAAGCTTCTTCAAAAAGGCACTATCTTGGTTACCGGAAATGCGGTGGGAGAGAAGATAGGAGCCGGAAGGGTGAAAATTATGTTTTCGATGGCGGAGGCCGATAAATTCGAGGAGGGGGACGTATTGGTAGCCCCTACGACAAGTCCCGACTGGGAGCCTGTTATGAAGAAGGCTTCAGCCATCGTTACTGAGACTGGAGGTAGAACCTGTCACGCCGCGATAGTGAGCAGAGAGCTTGGAAAGCCCGCGATTGTGGGGGCCAAAAGCGCTACCAAGATTTTGAAAGAGAATCAGAGCGTAACCGTAAGTTGTGCCGAAGGGGAAGTTGGAAAAGTGTATGACGGGATTTTGAAATATGAAGTTGAGAAGGTGGATATCTCTACTCTTCCCAAACCAAAAACCAAAATTATGATGAATCTCGGAAATCTCGAGCTTGCATTCTCTTTATCCAAACTGCCGGTTGACGGAATAGGGCTTGCGAGGATGGAGTTTATAATCAACAATTACATAAAAGCCCATCCTATGGCCATAAAACATCCGGAGATTTTAAGTGAAACCGAAAGAGCGATGATATATGAGCTTGCTTTTCCTTTCGACGGGGACGGGGAGGATTTTTTCATAAAGACTTTGAGCGAAGGGGTAGCTACGATAGCGAGTGCCGTGTATCCCAAAAAATGTATCGTTAGAATGAGCGATTTTAAATCCAACGAATATGCCAATCTGCTTGGAGGAAGACATTTTGAGCCCAGAGAAGATAATCCGATGCTCGGATTTAGAGGTGCGGCAAGATATACTCATCCAAGATATACCGAGGGTTTCGAGCTTGAGTGCAAAGCTATGAAAAGAGCGATAGAGGAGATGGGGTTTGACAATATTCATCTGATGATCCCTTTTTGTAGAAGAGTGGATGAGGCAAGAAGGGTGAAAGAGGCGATGATAAAGCACGGGCTTGGAGATGTGCCGGTATATATGATGTGCGAGATTCCAAACAACGTGATTTTGATAGATGAGTTTTTAAAAATTTATGATGGTATCAGCATAGGAACCAACGATCTAACTCAGCTTACTTTAGGAGTGGATAGAGATAGCGATATCGTGGCTTTCGATTATGACGAGAGGGATGAGGGGGTTAAAAAGATGGTCAAATGGGCGATAGAGGGAGCTAAAAGAAACAAAAAATATAACGGTCTTTGCGGTCAGGCACCTTCCGATTATCCTGAATTTGCGGAATTTTTAGTTAAAATAGGGATAGAGAGTATGAGTCTAAATCCCGATAGCGTTTTGAAAGTGATAAGAGATATAGCCGGGATGGAGAGTGAAAAGGGGATAGAGTAGTTTATGGCTAAGATTCTTTTTATGGAGGATGACGAGCTTTTCTTTCAGACTCTAAAAGAGTATCTTGAGGAGGAAGGCTTTGAAGTGGTCGGAGCAAGAGATGGGGAGGAGGCTTTGGATCTGACTTTCAAAGAGAATTTCGATCTGTATTTATTGGATGTGAACGTTCCTTTTTTAAACGGTTTTGATTTTTTGAAATCTTTAAGAGATGCGGGAGATAGGACTCCCGCTTTTTTCATAACCGCTTTAAGAGACGTCGAGTCGGTCTCGAAAGGCTTTGACAGCGGAGCGGATGATTTTATAAAGAAACCTTTTGATGAGGAGGAGCTTGTCATTAGATTGAAAGCGGCTTTGAAAAGAAAATATGAAATTTTGAAATATAAAGATATAGAATATAATCCAATAGATAAGAAAATTATCAAAAACGGAAAAGATGTCGATCTTCAAAGTGTCGAGAGAGAGATATTCGATCTTTTGATAAAAAACGTAGGTAAAACGGTAAGTAAGGATAGATTTTTTGAAGTTATGGAGAAGCCTTCCTCTTTGGCTCTTAGGGTACATATGGCTAAGTTGAAGAAGAAATTGGGATTGGATATAAAAAACATAAGAGGAGTCGGATACAGACTTGAGAAAGTATGAGAAAGAGGCTTTTTTAAAGAGCTTTTTAATATTTTTTATCTCTTTGGCACTGCTTGGAGGAATTATATCTTTTTTTTATTACAAAGAGAGACTTCACTTTATAAAAGATAAAATTTCTCAAGAGATGTGGATCTATAATTATAATTTCGAAGACGAAAGATTTGCTATAGATTTTGTCGAAAAAAAAGATAATATGAAAATAGGCAAACTCTATATAAACGATGAAATTTATATGTATTTTCCCGTTAGCGGAGTTAAAGATCAATATTTGAAAGTTATCTATCCTATCGAATATTATAAACAGGATACGGAGATTATTTTTAAAGATATCCTATTTAAATATTGGATATATCTTTTCGTAATTTTTGTCTTTTCTATTTTTTACTCTCTTTATTCTCTGTATCCTCTCCATTACGCTCTAAATCTTTTAAATGAGTTTTTAAGAGATATTATTCATGATCTAAATACCCCCGTCTCTTCCATGCTTTTGAATATAAAGATGCTAAAGAAAAAGGATCCCGATTCTCCGCAATTGAAAAGATTGGAACTTGGAGTGAAAAATATAGGAAATCTATATAAAAATTTGGAGTATTTTATAAAAGAGAACTCTTTTGAAAAAAAAGAGACGGATATGAAAAAACTAATAGAAGATAAGGTGGAGTTTTTTAGAAATCTTTATCCTCATATATCTTTTGAATTGGATCTTGAAGATAAGATCTGTTTTTGTGAAAGAGAGGCTTTGATTAGGATTTTGGATAATATTATCTCAAATGCCTGTAAATATAATAAAAAACCTTATGTGGTTAAAATAACTTTAAAGAATAATAGACTTACTATAGAGGATACCGGTATAGGGATAAAGAGACCCTCTAAAATTTTCAAAAGATATTACAAAGAAGGGGAAAGAGGGCTTGGAATAGGATTAAATATAGTAAAAAAGCTTTGCGATATGATGAAAATAGAGATACGGGTAAGTAGTGAAATTGGGAGAGGAACGAAATTTACTTTGATTTTTGATAAGAGTCTCTTTGAGAGAGAAAAGATATGATATTTCGATTTTTTTTAATACTTTTATTTCTATTTTCTTTTCTAAACGCTAAAACGGATGAAAATATAACGATGGAGGATAATCTGTCCGTTTTGATAGAGCGTTTGAAAAATGCTGATATAAAAGAGAGATATATATATATGAATAAGATAAAACTTATTTTAAGAGAGATGAACGCTCAAAAAAGAGAAAAGATAGTAAGAGAGCTTAGAAAGAGTTTTGCTAAGAGGAAAGAGAAAAATATATTATATAATAAACAAAATAAAATTGGTAATTTTGAGTATCGTGAAATTGGTAGGGAGAGAAGGAGAGAGGGACATGGAAGGCGTTAAGAAATTGTTGTTGATAGGTGCTTTTCCTATATTTTTATTTTCGTCTGAGAGTAATTTTAATTATTTGCAAAGTAAAGATAATATAGTAAATTCGTTTTTCGATAGCGATTTGGACGGGGTAGCGGACGTTTATGACGAGTGTCCCGATACTCCTTTTTTGGAAATCGTGGATTCTAAAGGGTGTTCTAAGAATCAGACTCCTAAGAGTTTATATTATATATCTTTGTCGGCGGGATATATCTATACCGAGAGAAAATATTACGATATGCAAAGGGGTTACGGTTTCAAAAACGGCGCCAAAAAACATCATCAAAAGAGCAAAAGTAAAAAAAGCTACAAAGAGGTTTATATTCCTACGAATATTTTTGTAAATTTTAAAAATTGGATCTACTCTTTGACTGTGGGATATATTCGTATAAAAGACAGAGGCAAAGAGATAGAGAGCGGCTTGGCCGATACCTACTTTTCTCTCGGATATCTGTTTGATTTAAGAGATAGGGATCTTCCGATCTTTACGCTAAAAGGAAAGGTGAAAATTCCAACTTCCGATATCTCTTCAGAAAGAGATTACACAATTGAGGGAAACGTCTATAAAAGTTTGGGTAAAACGGATCTGTTTGCCGATGTGGGATATACGGCTATGGGTAGTTTTAAGGGATATAAAAATATTTACTATTTCGATCTGGATTTGAGCAGATCATTTAAGAAATTTAATTTCGGTGCCGTCTACTCTTTCAATAAAAATACTCACAATGACAAATCGATCCAAAATGGCACGCTTTATCTATATTATCATATAGATGAGAAAACGAGAGTATATTTGGGATATACGAGGGATTTTTTCGATTCGAGAGATTACAAAAGCATAGCTTTGACGCTTTCGAGAAATTTTTAAAAAAGGGAGGGGAAGCTCCCTTTTATTTTATCTTCTGCCGTGTCTACCGTGTCTTTGAGAGTTGTTTGATGTGGAAGTTTGAGAAGAGGATAGTCTGTCCAAAAGTCTTGTAAAAGCATTTAAATGATTATAGCTTCCGCTTAGAAGGTTTGAATATACGCTTTTTATATCGTCGGGTGTGCCTATGATTTTCTCTTGAAGATCGGCAATATCGGTCTCTTCTATCGCAACGCCCACATTGTATGCAGCTTCCAAAGACTCTTTTCCTTGCTCTACCAAACTGTCATATAGAGCTTGAATCTCGTCATTTTCGAATACTCCGACTTCGTCACTTAGTACGGGAACCGGTATGGAGTATTTTTCCAATAGAGATTTAACCGAATCCATATGTTTTTGTTCCGAATTTTGGATGTTATAAAATACTTTAGCTCCCCAAATGTCTCCTAAAGTTTTATAAACGTCTCTTGCCATTTTCTCTTCTTGATACATAAAAACAAGATCATCTTTTTGCTCTTGTGTAAGCTCGGCTATCGGAGTGGAATCCACCACTTGGTTTAAATAAGTTTGATTTCCTTGATTGTTTGAATGGTTCGCATGTCCGTATCCGTGTCCTCCTCTTGCCATTGCTAAGGTGGATATTAGGCCTGCCGTTAGAGCTATAGTGATTATTTTTTTCATTTTTTTGCCTCCTATAAATTTTTTGTATGGAAATTATAAGAAAAGAGTGTTAGCCAAGTGTTAACTGTTTTGGATACAATAACGCAAAAATTTAAAAAGAGAGTTTTTGTATGAGGAAAAAAGTTATTATTTTCGATCTTGACGGTACGCTTATAGATTCCGTTTCGGATTTGGCGGCTTCGGTTAATTTTATGCTAAGAAGTTTGAATTTGAGTGAAGTTGAAGAGGAGAGAGTTAGAGAGTGGGTAGGTAACGGAGCCTCTATGTTGGTAAAAAGAGCTTTGGGAGAGAAGAATATAGAGCTGTTTAATAGAGCTATTTCGATATTTTTGAATTATTATGAAAATAATCTGACCAGCTATACTTCTCTTTATCCGGGAGTGAAAGAAATTTTACAAAATTTGCAGGATTTTAAATTATCTATAGTTACAAATAAACCGTATAGGTTTATAAAACCGATTTTGGAAAAATTGGATATAGAGAGCTATTTTGATTACTATTTGGGAGGAGATTCTCTAAAAGAGAAAAAACCTCATCCCATGCCGCTTTTAAAAGTGTGTGAAGAGTTTGGAGCGAGTGCGGATGAGGCTTTGATGGTGGGAGATTCGAAAAACGATATTCTGGCTGCCAAAAATGCCGGTATGGAGTGTGTGGGAGTTTGTTACGGGTATAATTACGGCGAAAATATAGAGAATTATAGTCCCGATTTTATCATAAACGATATAAAAGATTTAAATAAAATTTTAAGGAGAGAAGCTTGAAGATAGCGGTTATAGGGGGAGGAGTCGCCGGCAGTAGCGTAGCGGCGTATTTGGGATCTTTGGGGTTAAATGTATCTTTGTTCGAAAAGAAACCCTCCTTAGTCTCAGGTCCTCCGATGTGCCATCTGCATGCGGGAGGTAATCTCTATAGAGAGATTTCCGATGAGCAGTGTATAAGGCTTTTGAAGGAATCCATAGAGTTTTTGAGATTTTATCCCAAAGCCGTTGATT
>JAADDG010000072.1 GCA_013154075.1 Campylobacterota bacterium
TATGGCAGCCGGCACGTAGATATCGCTCTTTTTTACAAATCTGTTTACAAACTCCAAGAGATCCATTTTTAGGCCTTTTTATCTCTTTTTTCTATTTTACAAAATGAAGATCTCTTTTGGCAATTTTCAAAAAGAGAATAAAATTAAGATGGAAAAATATTCTTTATAAAAGAAGCTTATTTTAAAGAGGATTTAGTTAGAAAAGATATTGAAGTTTTGATGTGAGTAGAAAAGTTACAAAAGCGGCTAAAAAAGCCGCTTTCTTACTCTTCCAAAGCTTTGAAAGGATTATCTATTACTCTTTTTCTATCTACGATATAAGGAATAAAAGCCGCCTGTCTTGCTCTTTTGATAGCTTTCTCAACCATCTCTTGATGCTTTTTACAGTTTCCAGTAAGTCTTCTTGGCATAATTTTATATCTTTCAGATAGCGTATGCTTTAATAGCGATAGATCTTTGTAATCGATCATTTTGATTTTAGCTTCGCAATATTTGCAATATTTTTTTGTATATCTTCTTTTGTTTGACATTTTTTACTCTCTCCTGATTTTTTCTAAAAAGGTATTTCGTTGTCGTCTATATCTATTTCCGGAATTTTGGGCTCGTTATGGCTCTCTTGAGGAGGCTGATTTTGAGGTTGCTGATAACCTCTTTGAGGAGGTTGTTGATAAGATCCGAAATCCTCTCCTCCCATCTCCGCTCCCTGAGCTCTACTATCCAACATTTGAAGCGTCTCCACCGTAACGGAGTGTTTGCTTCTTTTCTGTCCAGTTTGGTCGGTCCATTGATCATATTTCAATCTTCCCTCAACCAAAACCTTAGAACCTTTTCTAAGATACTGGTTTGCAATCTCCGCCGTCCTTCCAAAAAAGGTGATGTCTATAAAACATACCTCTTCTCTCTGCTCGCCCATCTGATTTCTAAATTTCCTATTCGTAGCGATTCCTGTAGTACCTATAGCGGTTCCGCTGGGAAGATATCTAAGCTCTATATCTCTTGTGAGATTGCCGACCAAAACTACTTTATTAAACATCTATTATCCTTCGGCGTTTGCGCCCTCTTTAGCTTGCTCGCTCTCTTTTTTTTGAGGATTGCCTTTCGCTACAAGACTCTCCCATTGATTTATCTCTTTTTTGTTTTCATATTTAACTGTCAAAAATCTTATAATCTCTTCGGTAATTCTTACAATTCTCTCAATTTCTGCTATAGCGCTTGGAGGAGCTTTGTAGTAGAATACGAAATAGTGTCCTCTTTGGTGTTTGTCTATCTCATAAGCCAATTTTCTCATTCCGAAATCTTGCAAAGATGCGATCTCTCCACCGTTTTTCTCTATAACTTCCTTAACGAAGTCAACTTTTGCCTTAACCTCCTCTTCGGTTAGAGTAGGTCTTAGAACTATAAGCAGTTCGTAGTGTCTCATCAATTCTCCTTATGGATTTTTAGCCCTTTTTAAGAGCAAGGATTTGCATTTAGCGCGCCGATTATACTATAAAAATGTTTGAATTTTTATTAAAGAGGATATAAGAAGCGATTTTTTATCGATATTGGCGGATTTTTTTAGCTTAAGCTCCGTATCCAAAAGATGATCGAAAATCTCTTTATATTTTTGTAGAGTTATTTTGATACTGAGATTCGCTCTCTTTTGGGCTATGAACTGGGGCATATTAAATCCGGTTATCTCTTTAGCATCCACCTTGCCGTAAATCTTTATATAGATATGAAACATAAAAAGCTGAGAGAGATAATTTTGAACGGAACTAATTATAGAGATCTCATCATGCAAACCGGCTTCCAAAATCTGATGCAGAGCCTCTTTGATGTCCTCTTTATTGAAAATCTTCTCTATCAAATCTTCGATACTCACATTCCCAAGACCGTAAACAAGTCTATCTATATCTTTAGCGCCTATCTTTCCATTTATTAAAGAGAGTTTCTCAAGTTCTCTCATAGCCAAAGAGATCTCTTCGTTTTGCAAAAAATAGAGATGTTCCAAAGCGTAAGGCTCTATATCTATACCAAGCTCTCTTGCTCTTTGATAGAGCAAAGATACCGCCTCTTTCAAATAGGGTTTAAAAAACCTTACAAAATCGGCTTCGTTTTTTTTAGAAAAAGATTTGGCGATATCTTTAGCTTTCTGATCCTCTCCGTAAAATTCCAAAATAAAAAAGCTTCTATCACCCCTCTTGCAGACGGATATTAAAGAGTCAAGCTCCTTTTTGGGAATCTTTTTATCCGTTTTTATCACCAAAACATTGCTATTTCCAAACAAAGAGGCTTGAGAGAGAAAATTTTTGGCACTTTTAAAATCATATTCATCGAAATAAAACTTTAAAATATCCTCTTCCTCTCCGAATATCAAAGAGAGCTTTTTAGCGTAGTATTCAATAAAATATCTGCACTCTCCATATAAAAGTATCGATTTAGGAAGAGAATTTTTCTCTATCAGAGAGTCAAGATCTCTTTTATACATCCATTTTCTCTACTATTTTTGCAAAAATTTTAGCTTCCGCAATATTTGAATTTACTATTTTAACTTTCACTCTCTCAAAAAGCTCCGCATCCTGATCCAAAAGAAAGACTCTGCACCCCTTTATATTCTCATCCTCTATAATAGCTATCGGATTTTTTTCCGGATCTACGATAATCCCTTCAAAAATCTCTCCCTCTTTGCTTTTTGCCCATCTTGCATACTTTCTATCCATAAAATCCCACTCAACCTTTGCACATTCTCTCTCAAGCTCGCTTATTTTGACGGTCAAAGGCTCCATATTATCCAAAATAAACTGTTCTTTCTTTTCATCCCCTTTTATAATGGCCTTTAATAATCTATGCAAAATCAGATCGCTATATCTTCTAATAGGAGAGGTAAAGTGGGTATATTTATCGAATCCCAAACCGAAATGCCCGATATTGTCAAAAGTATATTTGGCCTGTTTTTGAGTCTTTATAAGAAGTTTGCCCACATGCTCTTCAAGATCCATCTCTTTGGCTTTTTGCTGAATCTCGATGATTAGTTGATGAATATCTTGAGTGAAATTGGCAAAAATGCCTATAATGGCAAGATCGTCCAAAAGCTCTCTGATTTTGTCCAAATCGGGCTTCTCATGCGTTCTGAAAATACCCCGTTTGAAATATTTGGCTGCCGCTTTATTGGCCAAAAGCATACAATCCTCTATCAAAGCGTGAGATGGCGTCTCTTTCTCTATCGTCGTTTTTATTAGATTTTGATTCTCGTCAAGCTCCATTCTAATCTCGCTATTTGCGAAATCAAACCCTTTTTGAAGCCTCTTTGCTCTAAGCTTTTTTGTAACTTCGTATAGAGGAAGAATATATGAAAGAATCTTTTGATCCTCTTTTGAGGCTTTCTTTGGATCTTGCAAATAGAGATCTATCTCGTCATACGTAAATCTTCTTCTTGAATGAATTACGCTCTCTATAAGCTCCTCTTTCAAAGGCTCAAGAGTCTCTCTATCCAACGTTATTTTGAAAGTAAACGTTAATCTATCTTCGTTAGGTTTCAAAGAGCAGATATTCTCACTAAGAGCTCTTGGAAGCATAGGAATCGATTTGTGGGGGAAATAGATAGAAAATCCCCTCTCCTTAGCCTCTTTATCTATAGGTCCCATCTCGAAAACATACTCACTCACATCCGCTATCGCCACATACAGAGCAAACTCTTCCTTGTCAAAATAGATAGCGTCGTCGAAATCTTTGGCCGTTGGGGGAT
This sequence comes from Campylobacterota bacterium, assembly GCA_013154075.1. Classification (GTDB taxonomy): domain Bacteria; phylum Campylobacterota; class Campylobacteria; order Campylobacterales; family JAADDG01; genus JAADDG01. Next base: position 3,728 of record JAADDG010000072.1, read on the forward strand.
CTATCGTGCAAAAAGGAAGATGAGTTAGATCCACTCTATTTGGGTACATCGATTTATCTACGAAATCTCCGTGACTTTTAGCCTCGGCTTCGGCCTCTTTGGAAAACTCCTCTTTTTTGTTATAAAGAGCCAAAGAGATCTTCTCATCCACTTTCGGATCATCCAGCACTCCCAAAACATCCATTATCGCGTTTGTAGAGCTATCAAGTTTCAAAACGGTATTTAAAGGAAGCTGTTTTAGAGACTTTTGGGAAGCGGTGATATCTATAACCATATCGTTTTTTATGTTTATCCCTACAATTCTTCCGTTTTTCTCATCCGTATAAACGATCGTCGTTAAAAACTTCTTTTCCACTATATATATGACTTTGGCTTTGGGTCTTGTGCTCTTTTTGGTATAGATCCTTTTAGCTATGACAAGATCCCCCTTAGAGGCTCCGTTTAGATCGTACTTTTCTATCAAAAGATCTTTTTTAGCTTTTTTACCTCCCAAAACCTCAAGATAACCGGTTCCGTTTTGAGCTACGTCTATCACGCCGGCTCTAAACTTGGATTCGAGTTTATACGTATCTTTTTTCTTTTTTACGGCTTTCAACAATAAAAGCTCTCTTATTAATTCTCTATCCTTTTTTAGAAGATCTTTCTCCTTTACTCCCGTTGTAGCAAGTTTTATCAAAAATTCTTTCACTTAAGCTATTCTCCTTAAACTATCAAAAATCAACAATATCTCGATAATTTTTATTATCAATTTAATTTCAACTGTTATATTAAGATTGATTATATCCAATTTCATTCAAAATAAAGTATAATTATAGTAGCATTAAGCCAAAAATTTTTTAAGAGGGATAGTAATGGCAGTTAATATCTATTATGATAAAGATTGTGATTTAAGCATAATAAAAAGCAAAAAAGTGGCGATGATCGGTTTCGGAAGTCAAGGGCACGCTCATGCGGAAAATCTTAGAGACAGCGGCGTAGAAGTGGTAGTGGGATTGAAAAAAGGGGGAAGTTCCTGGAAAAAAGCGGAAGCTAAGGGTTTCGAGGTAAAAAGCGTAAGCGAAGCGGCTAAAGAGGCGGACGTAATTATGATTCTGCTTCCGGACGAGATTCAAAAAGAGGTTTTCGAAAACGAAATAAGAGAAAACCTAAAAGAGGGAGACGCAATAGCGTTCGGACACGGATTTAATATCCACTTCGGCCAAATTCAGCCTCCCTCTTTCGTGGATGTAATTATGATAGCTCCAAAAGCCCCCGGCCATACAGTTAGAAACGAATTTGTAAAGGGAGGAGGTATCCCGGATCTAATAGCGGTTTATCAAGACTATACCGGCAAAGCCAAAGATTTGGCCCTCTCTTACGCTTCGGCAATCGGAGGAGGAAGAACGGGAATCATAGAAACGACTTTCAAAGATGAAACAGAAACCGATCTTTTCGGAGAGCAAGCGGTTCTTTGCGGCGGAGTTACCGCGCTGGTTCAAGCTGGATTTGAGACTTTGACGGAAGCGGGATATGCACCTGAGATGGCGTATTTTGAGTGTTTGCACGAGCTTAAATTAATCGTTGATTTGATGTATGAGGGCGGAATAGCCAATATGAGATACTCTATCAGCAACACCGCAGAATACGGCGATTACGTAAGCGGACCGAGAGTAATCGGAGAAGAGAGCAAAAAAGCTATGAGAGAGATCCTAAAAGAGATCCAAAACGGAAAATTCGCAAAAGATTTTATCTTAGAAAAACAAGCCGGATACACGAGAATGAACGCAGAGAGAAACAACGCCAAAAACTCTCTTATAGAAAAAACCGGAGAGAAACTAAGAGAGATGATGCCTTGGATTACGGCAAACAAAATAATCGATAAAGAGAAAAATTAGATCTAAGAGGTTTTGAATGGGAACGATTATCACTGTAACAAGCGGAAAAGGGGGAGTCGGCAAATCCACGACAACGGCCAACGTAGCGGTAGGTTTGGCGCAAGCGGGTAAAAGAGTCGTGGCGGTGGATTTCGATATAGGTCTTAGAAACCTCGATATGATTTTGGGACTTGAGAATAGAATCGTTTACGACTCTATAGATGTAATGGAAGGAAGATGCAATCTCTCCCAAGCCTTAATCAGTGATAAGAGAGATAAAAATCTCTACTTCCTTCCCGCCTCTCAAACAAAAGATAAAAGCGCTCTACAAAAAGAGAAGGTAAGAGAGCTTTTGGAGACTTTGAAAAAAGATTTCGATTATATAGTGATAGACTCTCCCGCCGGAATAGAGAGCGGATTCGAAAACTCCATCTTTTTAGCGGACGAGGCTTTGATTATCGCCACTCCGGACGTATCTTCCGTAAGGGATGCAGATAGAGTCATAGGCATAATAGACGCCAAAAGTGAAAAAGCGAAAGAGGGGAAAGAGGTAAAAAAGAGAGTAGTGATCAATAGAATCAAACCCGAGATGGTGGAATCGGGAGAGATGATGAGCGTAGATGATGTGTTAAATATCTTGGCTATTCCTCTAATAGGAGTAATTCCCGAAGATAAAAAGATCATAAGCGCTACGAATCTCGGAGAGCCGATAATTTATGATAAAAACTCTCTTGCAGGGGAAGCGTATAGAAGACTTAGCAGAAGAATATTGGGTGAAGATCTTGAATTTTTGGAGCTTAAAGCTAAAAAAGGATTTTTGGGCATTATCAAAGGGCTTTTCTCATGAGTTTGTTCGAGGCAATTTTCGGAAGAAAGAAAAAATCGGCCGAGGCCGCAAGAGATAGACTTAAAATTATGTTGGCACACGAGAGAGTAAACACTCTTCCCTATATAGACGATTTGAAAAGAGATTTGATAGAAGTCGTAAAAAAATATGCGGAAGTAAACGATATCAAAATAAAAACGGAAAAAAATCAAGATATAGACTTTTTGGAAGTGGAAATTCTCTTAAACCCTCCAAAAAGTTAAACTTTTCAAAGTCCAATGTCCGCTTTTAGGGTAAAAGAGCCAAAAAGAGGAAATCATTTCCTCTTTATAATCATTTTCCTTCTTATTATTCTCTCTTCGTATCTTGGATACAGCTACTATCTTTCTCAAAAAGAGATTAAAACTTTAAAAAGAGAAGTCAAATCAAAAGAGCTTTTGCTTTTCGAACTTCAAAACTCTCTAAAAAGAGTAAGAAAAGAGATAGAGAAAAAAAATCTGCAAATATACGCTTTAAAAAAAGAGAACGAAAATATAAAAGAGGACGGATTATCGGAGATAGAAGATTATCTATACAGTCTTGAATTCGAAGAGAATCTATCGGAAGAAAAGAAGCTCTCAACCCCTCCGAAAACTCCAAAAACACAAAAACCCATATCAAAAACTATTATAAACAAACCTCTAACCCCAAAATTAGCCATCATTTTGGACGACGTGGCTTTCAGACACGAAGTAAGGGAGATCAAAAAAATCCCCTTTAAAATAACCCCCTCCTTTTTTCCTCCCTCAAAAAGACATCCCGATACCTATAAATTGGCAAAAGAGTTTGCTTGCTACATGATTCATCTGCCTATGGAGGCTTATAAATTTTCGAGAGTGGAAGAAAATACCCTAAAAACGAAAGATTCTCCAAAAAGATTCGAAAAAATTATAAAAAATCTAAGAGCCTATTTTCCGAAAGCCACCTATTTAAACAATCATACGGGAAGTAAATTCACGGCAGACTTAAACGCTATGAGAGAACTATACCCGATACTCTCAAAATACGGCTTTAGATTCGTAGATAGCAAAACATCTCCAAAATCAAAAGCCCTGATAGTGGCCAGAGAGTTCAACGAAACACTTCTCTCAAGAGATATATTTTTGGACAATATTGCAAACGAAACATATATCAAAAATCAGCTGAAAAAAGCCGTGAAACTCGCAAAAAAGAGAGGATACGCCATAGCTATAGGACATCCGAGAAAAACCACTCTAAAAGCTTTGAGAAACTCGAAAAATATCTTGAAAGGAGTGGATGTAGTCTACATCAAAGATCTGGATACAAAATGATAAAGAGGATAGATTTTCAAATAAAAGAGCTTCTATCTATGAAAAAGTATCCAAAAAAACTCTTTTACAAAGGGGATCTAAACCTTTTAAAAAGAAGAAAGGTCTCAATAGTGGGAGCAAGAAAGGCATACCCTTACACAAGAGAATTTACGCTCAAAATAGCAAAAGAGCTATCAAAAAGAGAAGTAGCGATAGTAAGCGGGGCGGCCATGGGCGTAGATAGGGAGGCTCATATAGGTGCCGGAGCGAAAAACACGATAGCCGTTATGGGAAACTCTCTGGATATCAGATATCCGGCGGTAAATAGAAAACTTATAGAAGATATCGAAAAAAACGGCCTTGTAATAAGCCCTTTCGAAGAGAGCTTCAAACCGACAAAATGGAGTTTTGTAGTAAGAAACGAAATAGTGGTAGCTTTGGGAGAAGTTCTAATAATCACTCAAGCGGATCTAAACAGCGGCAGTATGAGAAGTGCCGACTTCGCTATTGAGATGAAAAAAGAGATATACGTTTTGCCTCACAGATTAAACGAAAGCGAAGGCACGAACTATCTTCTTAAAAACTCCCTTGCAAAACCTATCTTAGATATAGAGGAGTTTGCCTCCCTGTTTGGAGAGAAGAAAGATAAAAGGGATGAGTTTTTAGAATTTTGCAGTAAAAATCCCTCATATGAGGAGGCCGTAAAAAGATTTAAAGATAGAGTCTTTGAGGCGGAGCTTCTTGGAGAGATAGAGATAGTAAACGGTAAAATAATAGTTCTTTAGGTAAAAAAAATTTCTATAAAGACGATCTTCTTCTAAAGAGAGGAGAGTGATCGTGACTATAGAGTGGAGTGAATTCAAAGA
>JAADDG010000094.1 GCA_013154075.1 Campylobacterota bacterium
GTAGCCAATGAGGATTCTATGGAAGTTAGGAACTTTATCTTACCCATCAAAGAGTATCCCATCAAAATCATAAAAATACCGATAACGATATAAAAAGAGCCCATAGTAACTTTGTTCCAAATAAAGATACTGCCTAAAGCTCCGAAAATCACGCCTATAATTACATATGAAGTTATTCTGCCAATATTATAGGCCAAATGAGATAGGAATTGATAAAGTTTACCTTTGGAAGGATCTATTTTGGCAGTGGTATAAGCTACCACAAACCCTCCGCACATTCCTATACAGTGTCCCAAACTTCCCAAAAAGGCGACGCTCATTATCGCCCATAGAGTAACTAAATCTATCTTTTATCCTTTAAAGAAATTATCATTTGGGCAAACTCTTTAAAAATATATCTGCTATCATGCGGTCCCGGAGAGGCTTCGGGATGGTGCTGAACCGAAAAGATCGGAGAGTTCTTATATCTAAGTCCCTCTATCGTATCGTCAAAAAGATTTACATGAGTAACTTCCGCAATTTCGGTTATTTCATTCGGTACGTTATAGTTATGATTTTGAGCGGTAATCTCCACCTTTTTGCCTTTTTTATCAAAGACCGGATGATTACCTCCGTGATGTCCGAATTTTAATTTGTACGTAGGATATCCGTGAGAGATGGATAGAAGCTGATGGCCAAGACAGATAGCAAACATCGGAATATTTGCATCTATCAATTTTTTTATTTTCTCTTGAATATCTTTCAAAATCAAAGGATCTCCGGGGCCGTTTGAGAGAAAAACTCCGTCAATCTCTCCCTTTTTGTATCTCTCAATAAGTTCTGAAGCTTCGAAAGTATGAGGAATGACTTCCACTTCCAATTCAACTTGAGTCAATTCATTTAGGATATTTCTCTTTACTCCGAAATCTATAGCGGCTATCTTGGCTTTCGGTTTGGGAGGCTTATTATATGAGAGAGTTTGAGGGTTCCATACTCCGCTTTTATGGATATAGGGCTCTTTGCTCCCCACCTCTTTTATATAATCTACTTCTTCTATTCTCGGAGAGGAGTCAAGAATCGATTTTAATTCCTCTTTTGAAGAGATTTTAGTAGAGGCTATCATCATCTTAGCCCCTTCGTCTCTTATCATTTTTGTCAAAAATCTCGTATCTATATCGCAGATTCCCAAAACTTCATGCTTTTTCAAAAACTCACTCAAGCTCTCTTTTCCTCTAAAATTTGAGAATCTATCTTGATAGTTTCTGACAAAAATCCCTGACAAAAAAGCTCCCCTACTCTCCATATCGTCTTCATTACACCCTACATTTCCGATTTCGGGCATCGTAAAGACGACAAACTGTCCGGCATAACTCGGATCGCTTATTATCTCTTGATAACCGCTAAGAGAGGTATTGAAAACTATCTCTCCCACCTTCGTTCCCGAAAAACCGAAACTTTTAGCCTTTAAAAAAACTCCGTTTTCAATATAGATATAAATATCTTCCAGATTTTCGTTTCTCACAGCATACCTCTTTTTCTAAGTTCTTCTTCATAAAGCTTTTCAAAAAGTATATCGTACTCTTCGGATCCCGGATAGATCTTCCGCTTAAATTTCCTTATCCTATCAATCACTTCATCTTCGATCTTATCAAAAACCTTATAATAATTATCTATCGCATTGTAGATGACGTTTTTCACTTTATTTTCGGAAACGGAGTAATTTATCAAATCTTCTTGCCACAACTTATCCAAAATTCTATGAGCTAAATCGTTAAATCTATCTTCATACGAAAGAATCACTCCGTAATCTTCCGCAAGTCTCTTTTTGATAAGCCAAAAAAGATTTCTTCTATCGACTTGCATAAACTCCATCTCATCCTCTTTCTCTTCCAAAAGCTCCTCCACCCTCTCTTCTAAAGCTTTCTCTTTCTTTATCTCATCCTCTATAATCTCTTGGGCATAATGAGCTATCGGTTCTACACCGCGAGTTAGAGTAACGAAACCGCTGTTTAACAAATCTATCGCTATCTTATTCGCTATATAAGGTGCATGAGGAAGTTGTAATTTCATAAAAAAGCCTTATTTATTTAAATTTGATAGATTTTATCAAAAAATTAGTAAATATATAATTAGGCTAAATAAAAATAGAGCCTATTTGCTCTCATTACTATCAAAAGGAGGTCCCTTTTGCAAAAGCTCCGTAAGTTTGGAGGCGGCCGAGGGATCCATTTTCGCCATAATTTTCGAAATCTTTTTGGGGGCTAAATTAAAAAGTATTTTTGCGGCATCGGCTCTTGGCATCACTTGCAAAATAGAAGCGGCGGCCGAATCTCTCATTTTGGAGTAGGTTTGAGTCAGCTTGTCATCTCTTGCTTTTTTTATCTCTTCCAAAATCTTTTTATTCTCTTCAAGCATTTTGGAGATATTTTGCTCTTTTTTATTAATCTCTTCCAAAGTGGCGTTAATTTCGGCCTCTTTTTTTCTTAATTGCTCCTCTTTTTTTTTCAAAAAAGCCTTCTTTGCATTCAAAAGCGCTTCCAAAGCCTGTTGCTGCTCGTCTATTTTATCAAGCTCTCTTAAAAGCTCTTCTTTTCGTTGTTCGAATATCTTATTACAGTCTATTACGTTACTATTTTTCGCCAGTACCAAAAAAGGAATCAACAAAAATATAAATCTCATCTCTCTCTTCTTGCAAATAAAATAGAAGCTATATCGTCAAGCTCTTTTCTCTCCTTTTCCTCTTTAGCCTCTTTTCTTTTTTTCTCCTCCACCTCATTAAGATACTTTATCTTCTCATACTCTACGGAGAGCTCTTGATAATCTTCTTTTAGCTTCTCTATCTTTAAATCTATCTCTTTTAAAAAATCCTTTTTTCTTTTTATCTCTTCGTTTAGAAGATAAACCGACTCCTTTAAAGCGTTTATCTCACTTATATTTCCGCTCTTTGGCAAAGAGAATTTAGAGATCTCCGTATAGAGATTTTCGATATCTTCTTTTACTGAATCTCTTTTTTGATTCTCCCTTTGAATCTCTATTTCAAGCCCTTTCAACTCCTCTTTCTTTATCTTTAAAAGAGCCGAAAAATCTCTCATAGCAAAATGGTATCTTTTCTATCGGGACTCGTCGAGATCATTCCTATTTTGGTGCCGGTAAGCTCTTCGATTCTTTTTATATATTTTTGAGCGTTTTTGGGTAAATTCTCAAATTTGGAAACACCTTCGCTTCTATCCCATCCATCCATCTCTTCATAAACAGGTTTTACTTTGCTTAAATCAAAAACGAAATCTTCGCTAATCTCTCCGTCGATTTCATAGGCTACACATATTTTTACTTTCTCGAAACCGTCTAAAACATCGAGTTTCATGATAGATAGCTCATCGCATCCGTTTAATCTACAAGCATATCTACAAGCTACGGCATCAAACCATCCGCATCTTCTCTCTCTTCCCGTCGTAGTACCGAACTCATGCCCCCTATCTCTTAGTTTTTTACCGTCTTCTCCGAAATCTTCGGTAGGGAAAGGCCCGTTACCGACTCTCGTACAATAAGCTTTGGCGATACCGACTATTTTTCCTATATCTTTAGGAGAGAGTCCCAAACCGCTGCAAGCTCCCGCGGATATGGTATTGGAACTCGTTACGTAAGGATAAGTTCCGTGATCTATATCCAAAAGAGTTCCTTGAGCACCTTCGAGCAAAACCTTTTTATTCTCTCTCAAAAGATCCCAAACCATCTTCGTAGTATCGGCAATATACGGCAAAAGAGATTCTTGATATATTTTAAGTTCCTCCTTTATCTTACCGAAACTCGGAATCTCCACTCCCAACGTCTCCAACACGGGCTTGTTTATCTCAAAATACTCTTTTAAAGACTCCGAAAGTCTCTCTATGTCCCTAAGCTCTCCTATCCTATGTCCGCTTCTCTCCACTTTCGAGCTGTAAGCGGGACCTATACCTCTTCCGGTAGTCCCTATGGCTTTAGCCCCTCTTAGCCTCTCTTTTGCCTGATCTATGGCTATATGATGACTTAAAATCATATGGGCCTTTTCGCTTATAAAGAGTCTTCCTTTTAAATCATCAAACTGTTTCATCTCTTTTATCAAAGCCTCCGGGCTTACAACCACACCGTTTCCTATGATATTGACGGCACTTTTATTCAAAACCCCGGAAGGTATCAAATGCAAAGCTATCTTTTTACCGTCCACCACTATCGTATGACCGGCATTATGACCGCCTTGATATCTTGCAACCGCATCATAATTTTGAGCCAACCGATCGACAATCTTACCTTTACCTTCATCTCCCCACTGAATTCCAACTATTAAATCAGCTTTCATCAACCACCTTTACTCATTAATTCTTCAATTACATTATCAGTATAAATTCCGAAACCCACCGCATTTAGTCCCTCTATTTTGTAAGAGCCGCCTTTGCCAAGCACTCTGTTACCGCTTATTAGACGGAAAAAAAGTTCATCGTAATATCTCATAGGACTATAAAACAAAGGAGCGAAAACCGTATTTTCATAAGAGAGATTCTCATAAAGCTCTTTCATTTTTAAAACTTCCCCTCTCAAAATATCGGGCAAAACTTCCAACACTTCGTCCATCTGCTCTATAGTTTGTAAAAAAAGAAGTTTTCTAAGCCATTTTATATCGAGTTTCAGTATCTCTTCTATACAAGCTTTTTTAAAAATATCTATATTTACATCATAGTTTTCCGAGATAATTTTGGGGATATTTATATTTGAAATCTGCAATAGAGGTTTTAGCGAGAGTTTGTTCAAAATCTTTTCTACAACCGCTATAACGGGTTTCAAATCTTCACCCTCTATCCACTCGCCCCCTATTTGATAATATTCAAGGCTCGGATATTTAAAAACGGGCTGAATATAAAACCATTTTTTATGTTTGGTACTTCTGCCGAGTCTCTTTGTAATAAGTCTCACCACATCCAAAGTACTATCGGCTCTTAAAGTTAGCAAATGATTTTTCTCATCACTACATCTAACAAGCTCTTTTTCCTCTATAAAATCGTGCTGATGATAAGAAAAATAGGGAGTTACGATCTCCTCATACCCCTCTTTACTCAACACTTCGCTGGCGCTATCTTCTATAAATCTCTTTAATTTAGCACTTTTACCGAAATAGATTCTGCTTCCGGAAGGTATTTCGTGTTCGTATATCATAAAATTTACCTGAAATTGTTTTTTGAAAAAGCAAGAAAGTATAACAAAAATATCTTATAGAGGCTTAAAAATAGTATAATTTAACTATCAACACAACAATGAGTAAAAACAAAAAAGCCCCTATAGCCACATTTATCGTAAAGCCCATCTCTTCGAAAAAATTGATAATTCTAAGTCTGATCTCCGTAATCGTAAGTCTTTGTCTTCTCTTGTTTCTCGGATCAAGAAAATTAAAAAATAGAAAAAACATAACGATAAAAATAATTAAATTCATAGTATCGTGCTGCTCATGCAATCTAATACCTATCAAAGAGAAACAAAGCTGTATCATACCCAGCATCAAAACGGTATAATCTACATAATCCTTCCAATTTTTTATTCTGTGATGCATATGATTTTTATCCGCCGTAAAAGGAGAGATACCTCTTTGAAGCCTTCTAATCATTACCGTAAAAGTATCTATCAAAGGAAGCGCCGTTAAAAATAGAATGGAAGTTACGCTTATATACTCTATAGCCTTTATACTGATAGCCGCTATGGTAAACCCCAAAACTAAAGAGCCGCTATCCCCCATAAAGACTTTCGCCGGATTCCAATTGAAAACCAAAAATCCCAAAAGGGACACAATCATAAAAAAACTGACGGTCATCATAAATCTATCGAAATGAACATAACCGATATAAAAATAGGAGACAAAAATAATTAAAGAGATAAGTCCGGCAAGACCATCCAAACCATCTATCAGATTCAAAGCGTTCGTATATCCCACAACTGCTATTATGGTAAACGGTAAAACCATCCACGAATACAGATATACGGTATATCCGAAATAGGTTCCTATGTATGTTATTTTGATATCATCCAAAAAGTAGATAAAAAGAGTGGCTATTATCAAAAACAAAAACTTGGTTTTGGGAGAGATCTCATATTTGTCATCCACCACACCGGCAATAAAAACTATCAAAACTCCTATAAAAAAACCGGGATTATCAACTATTACGTCAAAACGAAAAATGGCGACTGTAATCAAAAATGAGAGAAAAATAGCTATACCGGCACCCCTTGCCACCGGCTTCGTATGAGAACTTCTATGATTTGGAATATCTACCAAACCTATCTTAAAAGCATATTTTATCAACAAGGCATTTAAAAGAAGAGAAAGAAAAAAACCGAACAAAGCCTCTATAAGCAGCACACCAAAACCTTTTTTCTTTAAATAGGAGATTTTATAAAATTTATTCTTAAAAAATAAACAATAGAGAGCTCAAAATAGCTCTCTATTTTATTTATAAGGCAGATAGTTGTATTTAGAAAAGCTTTCGGGCAAGTATTTCGGTTTAACTCCGTTCAACACGATACCTATATGTTTAAGCCCGTACATCTCAACCATCTCGTTTAGACTCTTCACATAATCTTTCTCCGAATACTCGGACATAAATACGGACAATGAAACGTTAGCGTTTTTCATAAGAAGTATCGCATCGGTTACGGAACTTACCGGAGGAGAGTCGATAATGATATAGTCATACTCTCTTCTTAAAGTATCGAAAACTTCCTGCATAATAGAGGAATCTATCAAATCGGAAGGATTAGGAGGAATAGGTCCCGACGTTATAATATCGAGATTTTTTATAGTTTGATGTTCCCAAATTACATCTTTTAAATCATCTTTTCCCGCCAAAACGGTACTCATACCGCCTTTATTGGCCAAATTGAAAATTCTATGAAGTCTCGGGCGTCTAAGGTCTAAAGATAAAATGATGGTCTTCTTCTCACTATTGCCTAAAACCGCAGCCAAGTTAGCGGCTATTGTCGTCTTACCCTCTCCAGGAACTACGGAAGTAACCACTACGACTTTACTTCTCTCATCTTTAGAAGCTCCGACAAAATCGAGATTGGTTCTAATCGTCCTTATAGATTCGCTCGCTAAAGACTGAGGATCTTCCAATACAAAAAGTTTATTGGCATCTTTCACATAAGGAACCACACCGAAAATAGGAAGTCTCGTAAGCTCGGCTATATCCTCTTTCGTTTTTATTTTCGTATCGAAATAGTCTTTCATAAAAGCACCCAAAAGACCGAAAATCAACCCGAGCAATCCGCTGGCGGATAGAACGAAAAGTTTAACCGGTTTTATAGGTTTGTGAGGCATACTCGCATAATCGAGTATCTTATTGCTTGACACAGTAGCCGCTTTATTAATGGACATCTCGGCTTGTTTCTCCAAAAGATAAGAGTATGTTTTTTCATTTACAAGATATTTTCTTTTAAGATCGGCCAATACTCTCTCTTTCTCAGGCAATTTCATCAAACCGGTCTCTTGAGTATAAATAATATCCTCTAAAGATTTCTTTTTCTCTTTTACACTTTCATACATACTCTCTATAGTATCTTCCAAAGCTCTCTTTAACTCCTCTATTTGAGCGGTAACTTTCATCACATCCGGATGATTTTCCGTAAAGTCCACTAACAACTCATTCTTTTTATTAATAGTGGATATCAGATCGGTAAGCATTTTCTCTATAACGGGATAATCGGCGCTTAAACTGCTTATAGCGCTATAATTTCCTTTTTGAAACTCTTCATAAATGATTTTTAGATTGTTCTCATCGAGAGTCAAGTCGTTTAACTGAGATTCAAGCTCGCTTAGCTTTCTTAATGTAACGTCAGACTCTATACCGACATCCACTATATTATTCTCTTCTTTAAAATTCTCAAGTTTAATAGCGGACTCTTTAAGTTTTTTACTAACTTTTTTCAACTGCTCTTCGATAAAAGCTAAAGCTTTAGAAGCTTCGGCAGTTTTTTGATTGACGCTTTGCTCCAAATACTCTCTTGTAAGGTTATCCAAAAAGTCTTTCGCTCTCAAAGCATTCGTATCGTCATATACAAGTTTAATAACGGCGGCATTCTTCGTAGCGGAGAAAACTTCCAAGTTGTCGTTTATCTTCTTAATCAGCTGATATTTAGGCTCCGAAAAGAAATAGTAATAACCGTTTTTGAAATCTCTAACTTTCTCTATCACTAAAGAGAAAAAATCGTTATCTATCTTCTCACCAAATTTATGAACCTCTTTATAAAAAAGCTTAGGTTTCGACTTTCCAAGAAGTGAGGATATTTTATCTTTCAATCTTGAAAAGAAAGTATCTTGAGTCTCTAACAAAAACGTATTTGCATCGAGTTGCTTTACCACAAATTTTCTATTATAAAAAAGAGGATCTTTAACAACTATATTTTTAACTTTAAAAGGAGTCTCTTTATAAAGCTCTATATTTTTCAACCCCTCTTTGGTAAAATATCTTACATTATAATTAACCGCATCTATAGCCTTCTCTATCAAATTCCTCGATTTTAAAATCTCTATCTCCGTATCTATAAGACTCGCTTCGCTATCAAGCCCCATAGCTCTTATTACGGAGGTAAATTGTAAATCGAGTCTCTCTTTGCTTACCTTGATAGTAGCTTCCGACTCATAAACGGGAGTAGCCATATAGTTATAAAAAGCTCCTCCCAACAAGAATAGAAGAGTAGTAAAGAGGATAAGAAACTTATGCCTCTTTATCGTTTTGAAAATCTTCTGCACATCCCCGTTATTCTTGCCAACCGATATTTGTGTCATATTCGCCATTGTCGTATACCCTTTCTCTTACTTATATGTATCGTTTACGTTAAACATATATGTATTGGTCAACTCTTTTCCGGTAAAAAGAGCGGTCAAGATTCTCGTAGCGAAATCCACAGACGGCATCATGTCCGCAATCGCCAAGTTAGTAGTTCTCATATTGTTAGGCACTACGTAAACTACATCGTTAGGATATAGTGTCAAATTCGCCCTTGAAAGTTTATTAAGTTTGGTCAAATCCACATCTACAACTATAGGATGAGAAGGCGTTCCTCTTATAATCTTTATCTGATTTCTCTTAGCAAAGTCGGTGAAACCTCCGGCATCCGCTATCGCTTCTATCACACTCATAACCTCGTTAGTGATAGGAATTTTACCCGGTCTTCTAACCTCTCCCAATACATAAACTCTTTTGTTCAACACTTCAAGATACATATGAGCGTTTTTTATATATTTGGAATATTCGTTTATCAAAAGATTGGTGGCCTCTTGGACGGTCAAACCGGCAATTTTGACGGTTCCTATCAAAGGCATCCTTACAGTTCCGTCCGGATTTACCAAAATACCTATTCTTCCGGCGGTAATGGCCGACCTGATATCCCTTGTACTAAGTTCCGGATGATTATAAAACAAGATAGAGAGTCTGTCGTTTGGCACTATCTTGTATTGATAAGGTTCGCTCTCCACCTGCTGCATTTGCGGCTTATTTACCTCCTTGATTTTTTGCGGTTCACCCTGAAATAGAACAAACTCCCTTTTCTTCGCCGCACAGCCGCCAAGCAAAAAAGCGAAAAAGAGAGTGATCCCTATGAGTCTAAACAACTTCATAATTCATCCTTTTATTTACTTATTTTCTATCTTCCGAAATATTCATTTACTCTTCATATTATAGGTAAAAAAACTTTATTTTACTATTAAAATTTAAATCGCAAATTAAAGTTCACCTTTATAATAAATAAAAAATTCTTTATATAAACCAAAAAAACAACAAAATTTTATCAAACCTTAAAAACATTTACCCAAAAATCATGGATAATATAATTTTACCTATCTACGCATATAAATTCCATCTTACACTTATTTTTAAAATAAATTAAAGCAACTTTAGATCTAACAAGCCTATTGTAACCTTTCGCATAGAAATAATCGTCAATTTCCATTTTTTCTGCACCTTCTATAGAAATTTTCAAATCGTCCGCAAAAATAGAATTTTCCCTCAAAATCACCTTGACATCGGGATGAAAATGCAAATAAGATACTATATCCAAGTCATTTTTCGCATCTTCTCTTTTTTCTATAAAATCTTGTATTATAATCTTATTTTCAAATTTTTCAAATCTTCTTTTATGAATGTAGCCTATTCTCTCATATCCGTCATGGGAAGCCTCTATAAAATTCTCCTTCTCTATCAAAGAGATTATTTTTGCTCTTCTTGCCACTCTGAAACTCGACCAAATCTCCGACTGCTCATAATCTCCTATCTTTACGGTATTATGAGCGGCGGTGGATCTTTCAAAAAATCTTATTTCGTTATTCTCATAGGTAGAAACCCCCGTATCGACGATAAGGGGCTTATTTTTAAAATACAAAACGAAATTGAAAGTATCGCTATGAGCATGACCCGGAATATAATCGGGCCCTATCCTACCCACATCGAAAATCATCTCGCAATTATTTACAACAAACTTCCTATATCCGCTATCCTTAAAACCTACTTTTTTTTCAAACTCTACGCCGATTCTTTTTGCATATTCGTTCAACTCCTTGGTAATAGGCGCTATATTGGGAGCGGAATCGTTCAAAAAGGGAATCTCTCCGTTTCTAAAAGTTATATTATTCAGCCAAGAGAGCATAATTTCGGCTTTCTCTCTCAAAATACTCTCTAAAGAATCCTCAAAAAGGTTGTTATTTTTTACGAGATTCAAAGCGTCCAAAACTCTAAAAAGTATCAACTGATGATACATGGGACTAAGCTCAAAATGTGCCCCATCTTTTAAAATCTCTTCTCTCAATTCCTCTTCTATGATACTTTTAGATAATTTATATAGATTTTCATCTTTAAAATAATACGCGCCAAAAAGCAAAGAGAAGCCGTTTTCCAAAATATGATTTCCAAGGACGTGAAACTCCAAATTATCCGCTAAAATCATATATTGAGCAAATAGTGAATCGTCTATCTTTTTATCTTTTATCTTGTTATAGGTTAGAAACTTAATCCAATTTATTCCTCTCAAAGAGATAGGATAAGGCTCCAACCCCTCTCTATTGCTTTCTATATCATCTATAAATTTATAGATTAGATCGACTCCGTCTTCTTTTAAAATATCTTTTTGCAACAAATAGTTAAAATAATTCAGATTATAAGCCCAAAGCTTTCCAAACTTAGAAAAATTCCAATCTATCTCATTGTCAAAACAGTGAGATAGATTCAAAAAATCAAAACAATATTTACCGTTTTCTTTACTAAACGACTTCAAAGAAGCGATACTCTCATCCAATCTAAGCTCTACGCTTTGGGAAGGAAGAGACAAAGGATATCTAAAATCCCTTATCTTTCTTATCTTATTTCTTCCCAAATAATATATTCTATATTTTATCTGCGTAGGTTTCAAATACTTTAGAGTATGATAATATTTAAGAAACTTGCTCATAAGCCTCACTCTTTGCTTTTCTAAAAGATTCTACATCAAGCTTTTGCACTACCAAAATTCTCTTACCTCTTTTTGACTTCTCTATTTTGTCTTTAAACTCTATATTGAATTCTATAGCGCCTTTGACTTGATCCTCCATCTGCTTTTTCATAATATCTTTCTTAACTTTCTCAGGATGCTCGCTTTGAACAAACAGAGTCACTTTACCCGGAGTATCTTGATAAAATTGAGCCTGATCCACATAATCGTAAGAGTTGTAATGCCCTGCACCGATAGAGAGAATGGATATGACGTTACCCTCTTTCGTAACCAAATACTCTTGAATTCTTCCTCTAATATCCTCCACTCTTTTTACGACGGAAGTTCCCGGATAAAACTCCACTTTTCCTTCAATATAATCTTGAGTTTTGTAATTGATGTAAGGCATAACTATATTATCGAAAGATAGCGTAACTATTTCATCGTCTATAACTTGCGTCAGCCCGTAAGATCCGAAAAAGTGGTAATAGCCGTGATCTATCTTATAAGCCATCGTATTTCTCTCGGTATGGCCGTAATGAGATAGAACGGAGCATTTAAAAAACTCTCTCATATCGTCTATATATTCGGGGAAAACGCTTTCGGAAATTAAAAATACGCCCTTTATTCCCTCTATCGTCTCAATACCCTTCATTCTGCAAGCTTTCATGAAAGAGAGCACCGCACTTGGGTAGCCGTAGAAAAATTTCGGTTTATATCTTTTTATCTCTTCCACTATCTTCTCTATATAAGGTGCTTCCAAATAGTTGCCCGAAGGCTGAAGATAGTTATCCACCATCTCATAATCCCAATAGATTCCCTTTTCTGGATCCGCAGTCTCCCTTCCTCTCAAAGCTACCGTTTTATCTCTATACTTGTATCCAAGCTGCTCGAAGGAATATAGACTGTAAGCCTTCTCTTTAGCTCTAGAAATACTCAAAGGCGCATACATTTTCATAGGAGTCGAACTGCTTCCTCCCGTATAGTAAGGAACCGGCTTATCGAACTTATCGGTATATAGATTGTCAAGCTCCTTTTGAATAATCGGCTTGGTTAGGAAAGGAAGCTTTTTAAGATCATCAAAATGTTTGAAATCTTCCGTTTTAAAACCTCTTTCTTTAAATATTCTTTGATAATAGGGAATATTCTCTTCGGCAAATTTCAAAGTCTCAAGAGTTTTATTAAACATAAAATCCATTTTATAAGTATCGTCCGCACTCTCGAACTTCTCTAAAATAGCTCTATGTTTATCATACTCCTTACCGAATCTAACACTCAAAGGAAGAGAACCGTAAACATCCCCCATAAACGCCCTAACGCCTCTTGGCAATTTAAAATAGAGATTCCTATATAGATGAAATACGCTATCAATATCCATCGATCAACTCCAAAAATTTTTTTGTTCTTTTCATAGAATCGAAAGGCTCGAACGCCTTATAAGCCTCCTTTACAAATCGTCCGTAATTCTCTTCGTTAAAGCTCTTCATAGCCTCCCAAATCTGCTCGCTGCTTCCTACGTCTATCAATATCCCGTTTACTTTATCCTCTACAATCTCTTTTAAAGAAGGAAGTTTCGTAACGATCACCGGAATTCCCAAAGAAAAAGCCTCTATTACGATACCGGGATACCCTTCTCTATAACTTGGTAGAACCAAAACATCATAAGTTTTCAATACATCCAAAACCTCATCCGCTAAAAGAGCTCCTTTATAATTGGCTTTATATCCTTTGAAAAAGTCTTCATTAAACTCATTTTTATAAAAAAAGCCGTAAACATCCAACGTATAATCGTCATCCATCATATTGGAAGCTTCCAAAAGCTCCTTCATTCCCTTCTCTTCCCTAACCTGACTCATAAAAACGAATCTCTTTCTAAAATTTCTATTTAGATCCGGTTCTATCTTTCTTTCTCTGACATTCGGAAACCAATAGGTATTTTTATTGAATTTCTTAAAATACTCAACCAAATATTTAGTCTCGAAGAAATTGACATTCGAGTTTTTTAAAATATACTCTATATCCTTCTTTACTAAAAAATTCCCTTTCTCATAAACTTTATCGAAATTGCCGGCAAACTTTCTCAAACTCACACTCTTTTTCAAAATCTTTGAAACGAAAATCACGATAGGCGCCACAAAAAGATAGTGGTTTATTGTTCCATGAATGGAAGTGTGATCGTAATTTTTAATATTTTTCAAAAATTGAAAAACGGCACTAAACCACGCATGCGCAAAATTTTTATAATTTAAAGCGTTCGTATCGATAGTCTTATACTCCACACCCAACTTATCCAAATCCCTAAGCAACCTCTCAAACAAAATCATCGTTCCACCGGTGATCGTAGGATCGTTTTTAGTCAGGCGCGGACCTATCAAAAGAAGTCTTTTACTCATTACTCTTTACTCTCCTTTACCTCTTCATAAATACGTAAATAATCCTCCGCCGTCTTTGTTATAGAATACTTCTTATTAAATATCTCCTTTATTTTCTTTTCGTCTTTCAAAGGTTTTAACAAAAACTTCTTAATCGCCTTCAAAAAAGATGTCTTATCCAACCCCTCGGCTACATAACCGTTTACACCCTCTTCTATCACATCCACTACGCCTCCCGCGGGAGTGGTAACGACCGCTCTTCCAGCCGACATCGCTTCCAAAACCACTATAGGAAGCCCCTCATATTTGGAAGAGAGCACCATAGCATCGCTTAGCAAAAGATAATCCCCCACGTTAGACTTTTCACCCATAAAAAATATTCTATCTTTAGACTTAACTCTTTCTTTACACTCTTGATAATATTTACGAGCTTCCGTTCCTTCTTTACCTTCATACCCTATCATCAAAAGAGTTAAGTCAAAATGCTCATCTATCAGCTCTTCAAAAACCTCTATGAGCATCTTTTGATTCTTCTGCTCGCTAAATCTTCCTATATGAACGAAAACTTTACTCTCCGGATGTTTTTTCAAAAGCTCTACTTCTTCTTTGACGGTATCGAAAATATCGCTTTTTGAAACCTCTTTGGTGCCGTTGTAAACTATCTTGTCAAACTTCTTTCCATACTCCTTTTGGACAGTTTCCAAAACCTCATGACTAATCGAAACCGGCGTAAAATTAAAAAAATTGTAAAGAGTTTTATAAAGAATTCTCACCGGTTTGCCTATCTCCTTATAAGCTACGTTATGAACCGTATGAACGTTTGGGATATTTAAAGATATCAAAGGCAAAAAGGAGTAAGCTTGAGCTCTAAGATGGGTATGAGAGACATCGGGTTTTATATCTTTTAGAAAATTTTTAAGCTTTTTAATAAGTTTTAGATCATAACCCTTCTCTTTCCCCAAACTTACACAGTTTACTTTAGAAGAGAGCTTTTTATAAAGCATAGAGCCCTCGGCATTGCCCAAAACACACAAATGTATCTCATTTTTAGGATTCTCGGCAAGCTCGTTGCATAAATCTATACAAAACTTCTCGGCTCCGCCGGTATACAATTCCGTAATTATATGAACTATCTTCATGCCAAAACTCTTTGCATTTCAGGCTCCCTAAAAGTATTTACCACATTGGTATAAATCGCCAAAGAGAGCCAAAAATATTTATCGTAAAAGATTCCCAAAGTAAATCCCATCACAAGATAAGCCAGAGTGGAAGCCTGCAGCCAGAAATAATCAGAATGTATTATTTGAAAATAGTGCGTTTTTAGTAAAATAAACAAAAACAATAAAAACGCGGTAAATGTCAAAGCTCCCGATTCAGCAAAAAGCTTTACATAAATGTTATGAGCGGCTCTTGCACTCTCATCCAGATAACCTTTTCTTAAATATTTCGGATTGTGTTCGGCAAAAGCTCCCATTCCCACTCCGAACCAAAAATTGTGCTTTATCATCTCCCAACCGGCCTGCCACGACTTATATCTCATCTCGGCCGTCGCACTGGAGTGGGTTCTACCCATAAAATCCTTAACGAGTTTAATATCCATCACATCGAATTTAATAAAAGCGATAACTATCACTATAGCCGCAAGCATAGATTTTATAGAGAGCAAAGCTTTCAAATTCTCTCTATATCTAACTAAGCCTATATAAAGCATCAAAACGATCAGCGTCAAAACGGCCGATTTAGATCCCGCCTTCAAAAGACCGTAAGCTCCGAAAACAAGAGAGGAGAGTAAAAAGGGAATATTTCTGTTTCTCGTATAAAGATAAACCGATAAAAATATGAAAGAGGCAACTTGTGCCGCAAATTCGTTAGGATCTCCCGTTCCACCGGTCGTTCTAAACGTCCAAGGAGAAATAGATTTATTAAAATAGCATATCACGATCGAACTCATAACCGAAAACCAAACGAAATAGAGGACTTTTTCAATCTCTTTATAAAAAGCAAAATAATAAAAGATCACAAAAATCGCAATAATAAGATACATATTAGGTTCCAAATCGGTTCTTAGATCCCTAAGCTCCACTATAAGCATCGAAGCCGTAAGAAGAGTAAAAACTATCAAAAACGTCCGAGTGATTCCTGTTAGCGATTTGGCAAACCCCTCTATAATTCCCTTCATATTGGTAATTATGAAAATAACCATAATATTTTTCAAAATATTAGGACCAAATACGTCAACCATAAAGTTGTCGTTAAACATACTGAAAATAAAAATGAAGACTATAAAATCGTTAATTAGTTTTAGCGGCCGCATAAGCGATTTCCTTTCTTTTAACTCTACTTAAAACGATTTTTGCAAATACAAACTCGACAAAAACTATCCAAAAGTTTATAAGAGCGAATCCCGCGATAGGATTGCAATCGAAAAAGAGTCTTACACTCAAAACTACCAAAATCAATCTAACTATATTTAACTTCAACTCTAACATATTATAATTAAAAGTCTTTGATAAAAGAGTAAAAAGGCTATAATACGAGATTAACATATTGGCAAAAATCAATATAAAAACAAAAATACTCGATTGATGAGTAAGGTATGAAGGTTTTATAATCTCTACTACCAAAGCCACTAAGAAAGAAAAAACAAAAGCGAACGGAAAATAATAAATTGCGTAAGATTTAATTTTTTTAACGTAATTTGAGATATTCTCTATATCGGAAATATTAAATTTGGAAATAAAATATGTTCTTATCGAAGTTACGAAAATCAGTATCAATCCCAAAAAACTCATAGCATATCCCAATTCCGCCAAAATAGAATACTCCTTCTTATCAGTCAGATACAAAATCAAATATCTGCTCGTATAGATAAACAACGCCCCTATAATATAACTTAAAAGAGAATAAGTTATATATTTCTTGACTCTGTAACCGAAAAAAGACAACTTTATTTTTCTTTTTATTATATCCAAAAGAACGGATATATTTCTTAAGTTCTCGGTAAAATTTCTAAAAAATACATATAAAAACGGAATTACAAAAAGATATAAGATTATCTCTTCCAAAGATTTGATTTTGTAATGAAAAATATAAACTAAAAGAATAATTCTAAAAATCAAAATAGCTATCGCATTTTGGAAAATGGCTTTTATATCCGATTTTGCTAAAAAATAGCTTTTTAAAAATACCCAAGATAAAAGAGCCATAGCGGAAAAATAGATAAGATGAGTATCTACATCTATATCTTTTATATGTAAGATAGGTTCTATCAAATCCCCCAAAAACGTATAAGCGAACAAAATCATAATAAGATAGATGAATGTTTGAAAAAGTGCGTTGATTACGTCCGAAATGGCATAAAGCTGTCTGAATCTAAGAAAACTTACGGTAAGTCCGAATTCGAAAATAAATATCATAAGCATTATGACATTCAAAGCGGAAGAGAAGTGAGCCATGGAGATCTTATCCAAGATATAAGGAACGGACAAAACCACCAAATAGGTGGAAAAGCTATAAATTATATTGGAAATAAGATAGATAAAACTCTCATGCCTCAATATCTTTAAAATTTTATCTTTCATTCACTAAATTTTCTTTTCCCACTCATAGGCGGTTTTGCATATAAGAGCCAAATCGTCATATTTAGGGCTCCAACCGAGTTCTCTTTTGATTTTTTCGTTTCCGGCTATCAAAACGGCGGGATCTCCCTCCCTCCTTTCGGTAATTTCGGCTTTAAAATCGACTCCCGTAACCTCTCTCATCGTATCTATAACCTCTTTTACGCTAAAGCCGTGTCCATAGCCGCAATTAAATATATTGCTCTCTCTCTTCTCTACAAGATAATCCAAAGCCTTTAGATGGGCATCGGCCAAATCCTCTACATGAATATAATCTCTAATACAAGTACCGTCAGGAGTAGGATAATCGTCTCCGAAAATATACATCTTATCTCTTTTACCAAGAGCGGTTTCGGCAGCCACTTTTATAAGATGTGTCGCATCTTTGGTGGATTGGCCTATCTTTCCGTCAAGACTCGCACCCGCTACATTAAAATATCTCAACGCTATATAATTAAAATCGTCATGAGCTTTAGAAGCATCTTTCAAAACGGTTTCGCTCATAAGCTTACTCATTCCGTAAGGATTTATGGGAGCTGTCGGAGACTCTTCGGTTATGGGCATTTTGGAGATATCGGGCTCGCCGTAAACGGCGGCGGTAGATGAAAAAACGAAATTGTTTACGCCGTATTTTACGCAAAGTCTTATCAAATTGGCCGTGTTTGCGGTATTATTCAGATAATATTTCAAAGGATTCGTAACGCTTTCGGGCACGATCAAACTCGCCGCGAAATGTATAACGGCATCAAATTTTTTGGCTTTGAAAATCCCCTCTATCTCATCAAAATTACTCAAATCGGCTTCTATAAAATCCCCGTATAAAACGGACTCTCTAAAACCGGTAACCAAACTATCCAAAACGGTCAAATTATGCTCGGTATTTTCACCAAGCTGCTTTACTACATGAGATCCTATATAGCCCGCTCCGCCCGTTATCAAAATCTCCATTAACAAATCCCTTCAAAATTTTTGGCTGAAATTATAATAAATTTTTTATTTTATATAGCTGAATTAACGTTTACCTCTTTTTTATCCAAAAATTCGCTTCTAACCATTCTCCTAAGCCCCTCTTCCAAAGAGTAGGCAGGTTTAAAACCGCTCTCTTGAAGTCTCTTTGTCGATATCGTAGTATCTGCGGCGAACTTTTTGATTCTAATAGAGCTTATAGGAAATTTCTTTCCTGTAATAAGAGATAGAAGATCGAAAGCGTAACCTCCCAAAAGACCGACAAAATAAGGAACTTTGAATTTTACTTCCCCTTTGCCCATCTCGTTTCTTATTATATTTACTATCTCTATACCTTTAAGATCGGGTTTATCGGCAAAATTATAAAGAGTGAGCCCCTCTTTCGCATCTATCATTTCGGATAAGAGTTTCGCTATATTCCCGACATATCCCATCGATTTCTTATTCTCCCCGCTTCCGACCATTATAAATTTATCGAGATAGATCTGCCTCATCAAATTATAAACGTTTCCTCTGTTATTCTCTCCAAAAATCACACAAGGACGAATGATCACCAAAGAGTTCTCGGGCGATTTCTCCTGCCATTTTCTAAAGATCTTCTCCGCTTCATACTTCGTTCTGCCGTATTCGTTGAAAGGCTGAGCATCGAAAGTTTCATCCGGTTCCCCTCTATTCAATCCGTAAATGGCCACCGAACTTGTAAAAATTATCTTTTTTATTCCGTTTGCTTCCGCCGCTTTGACCACATTTTCGGCTCCCCCTACGTTTACCTCTTCGTAAAGAGATATGGGGGTTACGTTATCCGCGTGCTCCGCCGCGAGATTGTAAATAACATCCATCCCTTCGCACGCTTTAGTTAAAGCCTTTTCATCTCTTACGTCGCCTAACGTAACCAACTGCGGATATTTTTCGCTATCTCTTTTATCAAAGATAGTAACCTCATGCCCGTTTTTCAAAAGCTCGTCAATTAGCCTTGTCCCTATAAATCCGCTTCCTCCGGTAACTAATACTTTCAAACCGTTCTCCCTTATTTTGATGATAAAGTCTCTTCTACGATATCTTTGATCTTTCGAACCTGATCTTCTCTAATAAAATTATCTTTAATAAATTCTCTATTTTTTTCGGAAATAGAAAATCCCCTATCTCTTACTTTCAACAAAGCCTCTTTCAAAGCCTCTTTATCATTAGGCTTTATGGAGTAGGCGTTTTCAAGTCTCTTTACGAATTCAGCCGCCACACCGACTCCCCCGTATATGATAGGAAGACCGGTGGAGGCATATTCGTAAAGCTTAGAAGGCATAGCCGAAGAGAAGTTGGAATCAAGCTGCGCATATAAAACGGAGGAGTTTTCATAATAATCCAAAATCTCTCTCCACGATTTCTTACCGATCATATTAACGTTTTTAATATCGAACTTTTCGCAATACTCTTTTAATTCATCATACTCGGCACCGTCGCCTATTATATTAAACTCCATATCTTCAAGTTCTCTCGCACACTCGATCAAAACCCTCAAATTTTGGGCTATACCGATATTTCCCACATAGGTGACCGTAAACTTTTTAGGCTCTTTGAGTGGAAGAGAAGATAGTATCTCATATTTTTCCCTCTCTATTCCGTTAGGAATAATGGCAACATTCTTTACCTTTACATGAGAAGTTAACCATTTTTTTTCATTTTCATTCGTAACAATAACAAAATTATACTTTTTTATACTTGAAATCATCAAACCTCTTAAAAAAGACTTAACACTTTTTTGAAAAAAGCTCTCCTGTGCCAAATACTCCCACACAAGATCTCTAATATCGAGAATCTTCTTATCTTTTATCAAAAAAGCGACAAAAGGAATCATAAACATATAAGGAGCGGTGGCGATGGTAAGATCGCATTTTTTCGTTTTAGCTAAATTAATCAATTTAAATATATGCTTCATTTCGTGGAGGGCTCTTTTTACAAAATTCTTTTGATCGAAATCCTCTTGATTTAGATAATAAACGGTGGAATTACCGCTATACTTCATAGAATCCACCCTCTTTTGACCCTTCTCACCTAAAGCGAAAATATTCACTTTATAAAATTTCTCAAGTTCCTTTACGTAAGTTACCACTCTATTCGTAGCGGCCGTATTTTCGGGCAAAAAGTGAGTAGTTAAAAAATTGATTGTTTTCACTTGATTCCTTTAAATTATTTCTTTATTTAATCTTAAAATATCATTAAACATAAAATTAGATGATTATAACAAATTATTTTTTATAGTAAATTTAAAACAATTTTTCCTATTTACTATTTTATTCTTAATAATATCGTAAAATGGTGAAAAAAATGAAGAGGAAAAGAGATTTTTCCCCAAAAAGGGGAAAGGTAAAAAAAGATGGTTACTTTATGAGATTTTTTGCTCTGTTTTTAATACTTTCTATCGTAAATCCGAAATGTTTGAAAAGATCGCCGGCTTTTCCGCTCGCTCCAAAACTTTTCATACACAAAACGTCATCGGCATATCTATACCACTCTATTCCGCTTGCGGCCTCCACGGCCAAAACTTTGGTATTGGGATCAATCACTTGCTCTATATACTCTTTTGGCTGCTCGTTAAAAAGCTCTAAACACGGAACGCTTACGATATTCGCATTGATTCCCTCGTTTTCAAGATGACATCCGGCCATCAAAGAGGGCATCACTTCGCTTCCGCTGGCAATGATCGTAATTTTTGCGTTTTCTCTCTTTTTGATAAGATAACCGCCGTTTTTCACGCTTCCGAAATCTCTTTTCGGTTTCAAAGTTCTAAGTTTCTGTCTGCTTAGCACAAAACCGCAAGGAGCGTCCAACTCCAACGCAACCTTCCAGCACTCCACATTCTCACTCGCATCCGCGGGTCTGAAAGTATAGAAATTGGGAAGAGCTCTAAATTGGCTCAAATGCTCTATCGGCTGATGAGTGGGACCGTCCTCTCCCACACCGATACTATCATGAGTCCAAATAAAATAGTGCTTCGCTTTCATCAAAGCCGCAAGTCTTACGGCCGGTTTCATATAGTCGCTGAAAACAAAAAAAGTAGCGCTATAGGGAATCACCAAACCATACAAAGCCATGGCGTTGCAAATAGCGCCCATCGTATGCTCTCTGATTCCGAAATGAAAATTTCTTCCATTTGGAAAATCTCCCATATTCTCCAAGTAGGTTTTATTAGAAGGAGCGAGATCCGCGCTTCCTCCCAAAAATCCCGGCACGGCTCTGGCTATCGCATTCAAAATCTTATGGTTGCTATCTCTCGTAGCGATCTCTTTATCAGCTTCAAACTGAGGCCAAGAGATTCTTGAAAAATCAGGATTTTGCAATGCTTCAAGCGCTTCGTTCTGCTCTATCAAAGGAGCCTCTTTCAAAAGCTTCTTCCACTCTCTTTCATAAAGCTCCCCTTTTTCTTTGGCACATCTGAATCTAAGAAGGACATCTTCGGGCACATAAAAGCTCTTATCTTCAGGAAAACCTGCAGCTTTTTTGGAAGCTCTTATTACCTCTTCTCCCAAAGGGGCTCCGTGGGTGTGGGGATCTCCCTCTACTCCAACAGCTCCTTTGGCTATGGTGGTATGAGCGATGATAATCACCGGTTTGCCTTTGATCTCTTTTGCAACGGAGATTTTTTTCTCTATATCTTCGTAATCGTGCCCGTCACACTCTAAAACTTCCCAATTTTGGGCTTTGAATCTATCCTTTACGCTCTCGTTCCAAGCGATGGAGGTATCGCCCTCTATCGTTATATGATTCGAATCGTAAATCAATATAAGATTATCAAGAGCGAATCTTCCAGCCAGAGCACAAGCTTCGTAGCTTATCCCCTCTTCCAGATCTCCGTCACCGCAAAAGCAGTAAACTTTGTGATCTATTAGTTTGGCCGTTTCGCTGTTTACGATATTTTGGACATACTTCTCAGCCATAGCGAAACCTACGCTGTTTGCCACTCCCTGTCCCAAAGGACCGGTGGTTATCTCCACTCCCGGCACTTCGCCGTACTCCGGATGTCCCGGCGTTTTGCTTCCAAGCTGTCTGAAATTTTTCAAATCCTCCATCGATATATCGTAACCGGTCAAATAGAGCCACGAATAGATCATAGCCGAAGCGTGTCCGCCGCTAAATACGACTCTATCTCTATTTAGCCATTTTGGATTGTTCGGATTGTGTCTGATATGATGACTCAAAACGGTAAGTACGTCGGCCAAACCGAAACACACTCCCGGATGTCCGCTGTTTGCCTTTTGAATCATATCCGCAGATAAAAATCTAATGGTATTTGCCATTTTGGCAAGCATTTGCTTATCTTCCATGCAATTTGTCCTTATTTGAAATATTTATTTACGATATCTTGAAGTCTGTTTCGAAGCGAAGGTTTTAAATCGGATAGTTTATCTTCTATAATCTCTATCATCTCTCTTTTTTTCTCTTTAGCTCCCTCTATTGTGAAAAGATTTACAAATGAATTTTTTTGAGTATCGTTATTTGTAGGTTTGCCTATCTCCGCGCTATCCTTGGTAGCGTCTATCAAATCATCCTCTATCTGAAACAAAAGTCCCAAATCCAAACCTATATCATAAAGAAGGTTTTGAATATCTTTGGAAGTGTTTGAGATAATCGCCCCCATTTTCAAGCTTGCCGCTATGAGTTTGGCCGTTTTGTGGATATGAAGAAATTTCAGTTTTTCAAAATCAAGCTTTTGATTTTCAAAATAGCAATCAATCGCCTGTCCCAAAACCATACCGTTTAAGCCCGCATTCAAAGAAAGCTCTTTTGCAAGTTCCACTTTGATATCGGAGCTCAAAGGAGCAGAAGCAATGAGATAGAAAGCGTGCGTGTTGAGTGCGTCCCCTACCAAAACGGCGGTTACTTCATCGTAAGTTACGTGAAGAGTGGGATGGCCTCTTCTAAGATCGGCATCGTCGAAAATAGGCAAATCGTCATGAATGAGAGAATAGGTATGGATATATTCTATCGCTGCCGCGGGAGCGAAAGCGTTTTTTAGCAAAAGAGGCTCATAACTATCCACTACGCTTAATAGAAGATAGGGTCTAAACCTCTTGCCTCCCGCTTTGAGCATCTCCGTCAAAGCTTTGTCAAAGTAGGGATGAAAGCTCTTAGCTTCCGGTAAATTGTCTATAAGATATTTTTCAAATTCCAAAAGGATGGTATCTTCTTTCAAAAATCTCTACCTTCCAAGAGGGCCGAGTTTCCCAAGCATCTGCATAGCCATATTTTTCTTGTCGTCCTCGACCATTTTCAATACGTCATTTACCGCACTAATCAACAAAATCTGCATCGAATCCTTATCCTCAAGAAGAGAGTCGTCTATATCTATATCTATTATCTCGCCTTTGCCGTTTGCGGTGACTTTGACGAGTCCTCCGCCGCTTTTGGCGGTGAACTCCTTGTTTTCTAAATCTTCTTGAAGTTTTTTGGCCTCTTCTTGAGCCTTTTCAAACATTTTACCCATTTGGGAGAGATCAAGTTTATCAAACATAGTCTAAAATCTCATCTATTTTATTGTTTTCGCCGACCAAAACCACAGCCGGCTTAAATTTGTCCGCCTCGTCGATATCTACAAGAGTATAGGCAATAATTATGATCTTGTCTCCTATCTCTGCTTTTCTTGCGGCGGCTCCGTTTAGGCAAATATCTCTTTTGCCTCTCTCGCCTTTTATTACGTAGGTAGAGAATCTCTCGCCGTTATTGATATTGACGATATCGACTTTCTGGCCTACTTTCAATTTGGCTTTTTCCATAAGCTCCTCGTCTATCGTGATGGAGCCTACGTAGTTTAGATTAGCGTCTGTTACGGTTGCCCTATGGATTTTACTATAGAGCATCTCAATTTGCATTTTTATGCCTTTCCAGCCATCTTCATCATTTCGATAGGAGATATGGCTTTGTCCCAAAAATCTTCGGGTATCAAATACTCCTCCACTACCTTTCCGCCGATAATATGCTCATCTATAATTCTATCTATTTTCTCTTTGGTAAGCTCTACATACATATGATGTCCCGGCTCTACAAGCATAACAGGACCCAATTGACATCTGTTAAGACATGAAGTTCTGATAGGCTGAACGGTAGCGATCAAGCCCTTTTCCATAAGTCTTTGGCCAAGATGCTGAAAAAGATCTCTTGTGTTTTCGTTTACACAACTTGGCTTAGGCATCCCCGGAGGAGAGCTTTGCTCACATTTGAATATATAAAACGCTGGTTGCGGTATCCCCATATTTTCCCCTTTTTCTATTTTTTGTATGAAATTGTATCAAAAAAATCTCTTTTTACAAATAATCATACCATAAATTAGGAGAAAAATTGTCTATTTTATTAGATCTTACTTTCCAAAAACTTATCTATTTAATATTTCCCTAACCACCTCTCGATCGTCAAAGGGAATTTTTTCTCCCTTGATCTCTTGGTACTCTTCATCTCCCTTTCCGAGGATTACCACAACTTCTCCCTCTTTTGCATCTTTTATGGCAAGCTCTATAGCCTGTCTTCGATTGGGTACCGCAAGGACGTTATCGACGTTATCGAAACCTTCGGCTATATCTTTTATTATCTCAAGAGGATCTTCGCTTCTTGGATTGTCGGAAGTTAGATATATCTTTTTGGCAAATCTCTGAGCGGCTTTGGCCATAAGCGGTCTTTTGCCTCTATCTCTATCTCCTCCCGCTCCGAAAACCACGATAAGCTCGTTATCGGAAAGCGATTCCAAAACCTTCTCCATTCCATCGGGGGTATGGGCGAAATCGACTATCACAAGCGGATCTTCGCTTACAGCTTCCATTCTTCCGCTAACTCCCCCAAAGCTCTCTACGGCGTCGCAAACATCTCTTAGAGGCTTATTTGTCAAAAGTTTCACACTGCCGATAGCCGCCAAAATATTATAAAGGTTAAAAAGTCCGTAAAGATTTGAATAAAATTCCTCAGTTTCGTGAAAATGTTTCACAAGCCCTTTTATTCCGCCTTTTAGAGAATAAGCCGTTACGCTAAAGGATGCCGCCTCATCCACCGCATATGTGTAGCAGTTTTTTAGAGAGTATCTTATATGTTTATCCTCTTTGTTTACAAGCTTCATACTTTCATCGTCTTGAAAAAAGGAGCTTTTTACGGCTATATAATTCTCCATCGTTTTATGATAGTCAAGATGATCTTGAGAGATATTGGTAAAGACTTTCAAAGCGAACGAAAGCCCCTCTATTCTGTTTTGATCGATTGCGTGAGAGCTAACTTCCATGATAAAATATTCGCAATCTCTCTTTTTAGCCTCAAAGAGATGATAAATCGTGCTTAGAATCGGAGGGGTTGTCAGACTTTTGCTCTCTACCCTCTCATCGTTTGCAAAAAAGCCTCTCGTTCCTTGCAGTCCGGCTCTATATCCCATATCCAAAAGCATAGAATATATCGCCGCGGCGGTTGTGGTTTTGCCGTTTGTGCCGGTTATTCCGACCACTTTGATTTTATCGAGCTCAAGATCTTTGATAAGCTCTTTTGGAGTAACGATAAGAGGAGGATTTTTGGCTTTGGCTTCTTCTAAAAATCTTTTGTTTTGAGAGGTTAGTAAAAAAGCGGTTTTTTCGTCGATCTCTTTGGAGTTGTCGGTTATGAACTCGACATTTTTATAAGGGATGTTTACTCTCAACTCTTTTTCTCTATCAAATCAAATAGCTTTCTAACCTCTTTGTCGTTTGGAAAAATTTTCAAAGCATCCTCCATATAATTTAGGGCCATATCCTCAAAGCCGTGAGAGAGAAGCTGTTTTAGGAAATCTATAAAATCCTCTTTTCTTGATATCAAAACTCTCGTACTAAACATTATATCCTCAAAAACGCTCTTAAAATCGCCTCTCTCTTCCACTATGGCCATAAAGTCCCTATAGTCTATCCCCTCTTCCATCATAAGCTTCTCATTCAAATAATCCATAAAAAAGGAGGATATTTTACTAATACTGTTATCTACGGACTCTATGATCTCTTCCACTATCTCTTTGGAATCAATTCCCTCTTGAGTTTTGGAAAGCTCATAATACTCAAAAAGCGCAACCGCCTCCTCCTCTCTCTCCAAAGCCAGATCGCAAAGCACCGCTCCAAGCTTCGCCTCTTCATCGTTTGGAAACTCTTTCAAAGAGAGAGCGTAATTTAAAAGAGCACTCTTATACTCTCTTTTAAAAAAGTTCTCTTTAGCACGCTCTTTGAATTTATTCATTCTTTTTCCTTTATTGCGAAAGTTCCTCAATCATACTCTCCATACCGGGTGGAATATTGATAACCTCGATCTCAGGATGTATATCGATCCTAAGCTGCCTTTCGATTAGATATTTTAGCGTTTGGTTGCTCGCGGAGCATCCCACACACGCTCCTTGTAACTGAACGAAAACCTTACCGTTTTTCACATCGAGCAAAGTAAGCCCTCCGCCGTCCATCGCCAATGAGGGTTTAATCTTCTCCAGACTCTTCTCAACAGCCGGTTTTAACTCTTCGTCGCTAAATGGAATCATTAATTTCCTTTATTTTTATCTTTTATTGTATTAAACAATATCTTAGTTGAAAGAAATATTAAATAAGGGGAAAGTGAAAAAGTAAAAAGGGAAAGTGATATGAAAAGAAACTATAAAAAAAGAGAGTGAGAAAAACCCTCTTTTTTAAATAATTTATACGAGTTCTATAAACGCCATCTCAGCGGCGTCGCCTCTTCTAACTCTCGTTCTAACGATTCTCGTATATCCGCCTTTTCTATCTTGATATCTCGGCGCTATTTCGTTTACAAGTTTTTTAGTAGCCTCTTTGTTTTGCAAAGCTTGAAAAACCGCTCTGTGAGCGTTAAAATCGCCTACTCTCGCTTTTGTTACGAGTTTTTCGAAAAAGCTTCTAAGCTCTTTCGCTTTAGGCAAAGTAGTCTCAATTTTCTCACTCATAATCAAAGCTATTGAAAGATTCTTCAACAAAGCTTTTCTGTGAGATGAGGTTCTTCCAAGTTTTCTATATCCGTGTTTATGCCTCATTTCTTTTCCTCGCTCGATTTTGATTTTAGTTCTTGAATTTTTTCGCTAAGAGCTTTTACCATATCAGCGGAAAGCTCTTGATCGATAGGATATCCCTCTTTGTTCATCACCTCTTTGATCTCTTCGAGGGATTTCTTTCCGAGATTCTTCAGGTTTTTAAGCTCCTGCTCGCTCATCAAAGCAAGCTCTCCGATATATTGGATATTGGCTTTCTCAAGACAATTGAAACTTCTAACGCTAAGCTCAAGCTCGTCTATCTTTCTAAGCAGCTTGTTAAGCTCTTTGGTATCTACGTGCTCGATTTTCGGCTGAATGTTTAGATTGAGCACTTTGTTGAAAATAGACATTTGATCGTACATAACGACCAAAGCGTTTTTGAAAGCCTCTACGGGAGTTACCTGCCCGTCAGTCTCTATAACGAAAACCACTTTCTCATAATTTGGGTTATCTTCTATAAGTATCTTTTCTATATCGTAGACCGCTTTTCTTACCGGAGTGAAAAAAGCGTCCAACGCTATGAAATTCTCTTTAAGTCCCTCTCTGATATTTTCGCTCGGAACGTAACCGATACCTTTTTGAACGATGATGGTAAAGTTCAAATTCCCGTCTTCGTTCAACGTAGCCAAATAGTTATCGGGAGTTACGACCTCTACAAGATCGTTTTCCAAATCGCTACCTTTGATCTCTTTGTGGCCTTTGAAAGAGTAGTTTAGCTCAACCATATTCTCGTCATTTTTTATCTTAAATCTCATGTTTTTAAGGTTGATGATAAAATGGGCCACATCCTCGAACATTCCTCTCACACTATCAAATTCGTGAGAAACCCCTTCTATGTAAAGAGCGGTAGGAGCATATCCCACAGTCGAGCTTAGAAGAAGTCTTCTTAAAGGATGAGCCAAAGTGATGGCAAATCCGCTCTCAAACGGATAAGCCGAAATCTTGGCCGTCTTCTCGTCTATCTCTTCTATCTCGATCTCTGTAGGGATATAAGGAGAAGTCGTTATTTTTTTCATTTATTTGCTCCCTAATTATTTAGAGTAGAACTCGACTATCATTCTCTCTTCTACTGGAATTTGTACCTCTTCTCTCTCCGGTATTCTTGTGAA
This sequence comes from Campylobacterota bacterium, assembly GCA_013154075.1. Lineage (GTDB taxonomy): Bacteria > Campylobacterota > Campylobacteria > Campylobacterales > JAADDG01 > JAADDG01. The sequence continues at coordinate 28,538 of JAADDG010000094.1, forward strand.
AATTCCAAAAACCTTATCCTTATCCACATCTACCCAAGGAACGATTCCCGTTTGATTCGTAAGCTCTATGGCTCTTTGGATTTGAGGATTGTTTTTGGATTTCTCTCTAATTTCGATTTTTTGTCCCGCTTTCACTCTGTAAGATGGAATGTTTACTTTCTTTCCGTCTACCAAAACGTGTCCGTGAGAAACAAGCTGTCTTGCAAATCTTCTTGTCGTTGCAAAACCCATTCTATAAACTACGTTATCAAGTCTTCTCTCAAGAAGTTTGATCAAGTTCTCTCCGGTATTTCCGGCTTGAGCGTTCGCTTCTTGGAAAAGTCTTCTAAACTGCTTCTCGGAAATTCCGTACATAAACTTAGCTTTTTGCTTCTCTTTAAGCTGCAATCCGTATTCGCTTACTTTAGCTCTTCTTTGTCCGTGTTGTCCGGGAGGGAAAGGTCTTTTCTCAAGAGCGCTCTTACCAGCTAATCTTCTCTCTCCCTTTAGTCCCAAACTAACGCCGAGTCTTCTTTCTATCTTTTCTACCGGCCCTCTATATCTTGCCATCTATCTTCTCCTGATAAATTCTTTACTTAATTTTTTATATATTCAAAAAGGTTAAATTATACTCTTCTTCTTTTCGGAGGTCTACAACCGTTGTGAGGCAAAGGAGTAATATCTTTGAAGAAAAGCACTTTTATTCCCTCTATCGCTCCAACGGTCTTTACGGCCGTCTCTCTACCCGAACCGGGTCCTTGAACTTTTATACCGACCTCTTTTATTCCGTGCTCTTTGGCTTTGTTCATAGCGTCTTCAACAGCTTGTTGAGCCGCATAAGGAGTAGATTTTTTACTTCCCTTAAAGCCCAAACTTCCCGCACTGCTCCAAGCGATAACGTTTCCCATCTCGTCAGTTACGGTTACAACCGTGTTATTGAATGTGGCCGAAATATAAACAACGCCTTTTGCGATATTCTTTTTAACTATCTTTTTTCTTGTTCCTCTTCTTTTAGCCATTATCTACTCTCCACTATTTCTTACTCGCCGCACCGACGGTTTTTTTCTTACCTTTTCTGGTTCTGGCATTGGTTTTTGTTTTCTGACCTCTTACAGGAAGACCTACTCTATGTCTTAGACCTCTGTAGTTTCCAAGATCCATCAAAGCTTTTATATCCATAGCAACTTTTTTTCTAAGATCTCCCTCAACCATATAGTTGTTTTGGATCTCTTTTCTGATTGCCGCTACCTCTTCTTCGGTAAGCTCATGAACTCTCTTATCGTAAGAGATTCCGGTAGCATCGAGTATCTTTCTCGAACTTGTCAAACCTATTCCGTAAATGTAAGTAAGTCCGTATTCAATTCTCTTTTTCTTCGGTAAATCGACACCAGCAATTCTCGCCATTGACTATCCTTGTCTTTGTTTATGTTTTGGATTTACGCAGATTACTCTAACGATTCCTTTTCTTTTGATGATTTTGCACTTATCGCACATCTTCTTTACGCTTGGGCGTACTTTCATAACTGCTCCTAATAGTGTATTTCCACTTTAGCAAACTGTCAGGTTTAGTGAAGTATCTAAACCAATAATTGAAAAAACAGTGGTATTTTTTCAATTACTCTTCACACAGTTTTGCAAAGGCACGCATTTTACCAAAAAAATGGTAAAAATTTACTTATATCTATAGGTAATTCTACCTTTATCGAGACTGTACGGAGTAAGCTCCACTTTGACTTTGTCTCCCGGCATAATTTTTATATAATGCATTCTCATTTTGCCGGCTATGTGACAAAGCACCACATGTCCGTTTGGAAGCTCCACTTTAAAAGTGGCGTTTGGCAAAGCCTCTATAACTTTTCCGTCAACCTCTATAACATCGCTCTTAGCCATAATTCCTCCTATTCGTCTATTGATAATATTTC
>JAADDG010000036.1 GCA_013154075.1 Campylobacterota bacterium
ATTCTTAACTCTTTATGATTAATCGGTTTTTTTATGAAATCATATTTATGCATAAGAAGTTTTTCCAGTTTTTTGCTTTCATACTCCATATCTATCAAAAGCAAGACCGGAATTTTATTTATAAGTTTACTTTGATAAAAAAAGTCTAAAGAGTCCAACTCTTCTATGTTTTTCTCTATATCTATAATTATTAAATGAGGTGTTTCCCAAAGGGCCTTTTGAATTGCCGATTTGATATTCGATGCTTTTATAAAGTCAAATAACCTGTTTTTATCCGATTCCTTCAGAATCTCTTCTATTAGATATGTGTAGGAATGATTTTTGCTTATAATCATTATTTTAGATTTTGTTATATTTTTAAACATTGTCATAGCATGCCTTTTTTTGGGGTTTAGAAAAATATCGGCAAAAGCTTCGTTTTTTAAAAAATCAATGGAGCTTTAAAAAAGAGCATTAGTCATTAAAATTATTTAATAAAGGGACGATATAAAGATATAATTTTATATTAGATGATTTTTAGAGATTGGTTTAATAAGATATATTAAAATATATTTTAACTTTATAGGAGAAATTATGCTTGAGAAAACTTTTTGGGTTATCGTTGATAAAAACGGAGACTACTACCCGAGATTTTGTATGAAGACAAAAGAGGAATCGATAAAGAAATTTGAAGAGTTTAGTATGAGAGAGTGGCCGAAGATGGAGGAAAAGGGTTTTAAGTGTATAAAGGTAAAAATAGTTCCTTATGTTTTGAAAGATAATTTACAAGAGCAAGAAGTCTCCGCTTCCGTCCGCTTTTAATAAACAAACTGCTTGTAAAATTTATTGAAGCTTTATTCTATTTAGGATAAATTTAAATTATGTAGAAAAAATTTTTTAATAAAATAGTAAAGGTTTTTTAGATGAAGAGATATTTTTTGGTTTTTATTTTAGTTGTAAACTATCTTTTCGCACTCTCTTTGGATATTTCCAATCCCTCTTTTGCACCGGAAAATGAATATAATTTCATAAATAAGAAAGAAGAAGCGGCTCTAACCGATAGTAGAGGGTTTTATTATAATCTTTCGGCTCAATATGTTCCTCCGTATCTGATAGATTTGGAAACCGACGAATACTACATGGTGGATGAGAGTAAGAACAATAGATTCTCTCTAAATAAGCTTTGTAAAGAGAAAATTATAGATTTGAAAGATAGAAGTTTTATAGTGACCGTAAAAATAAATGACGAGAAAAAAGAGTATCCTATTTTCGTGCTCTCTTCATCTTCTAACGGAAATTGTAATTTCAATAGCGAAATAGTCTATCTTGAAACTCGTTCATATAAAAAGCCTATAAAAATGGAAGTTGACGTCAAAGAGGCGGATAAAAGTTATAACTTTGAAGAAATTTCAAATATTTTAAATTCTCAAGAGGATGTTTTAAAAAAAGCGAAAACGTTAAAAAGAGTATCTTTCATATTCGACCCAAATAGGGTAAAAACCAATACTTTGTATATTCCTTTAGATATTTTAGACAAAGATACCCAAATAAACGTAGGATTTATATCGTTAATTTTACACCCTGTAGCTTCCAAGTTGATAAAAAGCGATTTTACCTCTTACGGGTATCCGAATTTATCGGCTATGGATATCGATTCTTTGCAGCCTTTGCCTCATCCTTTCAATCCTGAAAGGAATTTGAAAAGGGATGTAATTTTATTGAAAAAGGCAGCTTTCAAACAAGATCCTAATGTAATAGAGGGGTGTGATTATTTTCTAACGTATATAGATGAATATGATTTGAATACTTATGACAAAAATGCGATTTTTTGGTTGATTTTCAAAGATATTCCCGATTTTACGGATAGTTTGTGCTATAAAGAGCATGAGAAATATCTTGTCTATACAAAAGCCGTTCCTCAACCCAAAGATTTCGTAATACCGGCCTTGAAACCGGTTATTCCCGCAAAAGAGATAAAGAGTTTCGTTACGTTGGGAAGTTATAACGAAGTGAAAGAAAAGACGGCTTTTGAAAAGAATATAAGCGTTAAAGATCTGCAAAAAGATATGAAAGAGGATTCCATTCCGAATCTTCCTCTAATTTCGAATAAAGAGAATGTTTCTAAAAGCGGCGGTTTGGTTTTGGCTAAAGAGACGAATGAAGTTGTGGAAGATAAAAATATAGAAGAAAATATGACAAAGCCGGTTTCCAATGAGATTGTTCGAAAAATATCTTCTAACGATAAAGCCGATACGATTTCCAAAAAGCCCGTTACTACCGATAACGATAATACGGAGAGTGGGAATCTGAGAGAGAATGAAAAAGAGATAGATTACAATAAGATACCTTTTAGCGGGATAGGTAAAAAGCAGCGAATGAGGCTTTTGAAAAATCTATCGTCTCTTTTAAGAGCGAAGAACAAAAAACGTCTATCAAGATACGTTTTTCCTAAAGAGGAGATCTATTTTACGCTTCTAAGCGATATTCCGGCTTTGGAAGTGGACGGACTTAAAGTAAAAGAGACATATATTTTCGACAGAGACTCTTTAGCTAAAGTTTTATCTCCTTTGGAAAAAGAGAAGTTCGGTTGCTGGTTTCTTTTAAGAAGTGTGAAAGTAAAAGACAAGAAGGCCGTCTCTTTGGCCAAAGAGCTGAAAATAGGGGATTATGAAGTACTTGCTTTGTATAGAGATAAAAATAGTGAGATAGGTTATAACGGTTATCTGATAGTTTTGGCAAATTTTAAAAAAGTAGGCAAAATTTATGTAATAAACTCTTTGGCGTTTAAATTGCCCGATGAGCATTTTTATAAGGTTTTGAAAAGCAGAACCTCTAAAGGAAGCAGATGTTACAGGCTTCTTAAAGATCTTAAAAAAGATCTTGTCTTTTAGAAGGGGTGAAAAAACGAAAATCCGAGATGAAAACTTCTATTTATTTTTAGATTCGGATTTTCGGCTCCTATAAAGAAGGAAAATCTTTTGTTTTTTATGGATATGGTCATAGTTTTGAAAGAGGTTTCGTATTGCAAAGAGAGTGTGTAGTTTTTGGCCGGTTTTTCTATTGTAATGAATGGGAGATTTATACTTTTGTAGTGTAGATTTGATAGAGATATTTTATAAAAATCGTTGTTATAAGATAATGTGGAGGTGATTTTTGGAGATATTTTCTCTTTTAAGCTTCTTTTGCCTTCATATCCGTAAACTGTAGGATTATATTTTTTTTCTCCGTTTTCTATTTTGGTATTGTTTGATTTTAGATGAACGTCGCTGTAAGGAGCGTTTTTCCAAAAGAGATACCCTACCAAATTTTCGCATATCAAATTAAAGGAATAGTTTTTAAAACGGGTATTTATTGAGATATCTCCGCTATAACCTATGGCTGACGGTTTTTTTACCGTAAGATCGTAAAAATAGTTTTTTGAATAATAATACTCCATATCCGCGTTAAAGGAGTATGTATTTTTATCGCTTGCGACCGCAAATCCTTTTATATCGGCATATTGTAAAAATTCCCCTTTCAAGACGGATACGAATCCTTTTACGGATATCTCTAAAGAGTCTTTTTTGTAATTGTATATTTTTTGTCCGTATTTTAAGCCTTGTACTACGAAGCCTTCAAGTTTCAAAGATAGATCATATACTCTGTTTGTTTGAAGATCTTGAGATTGTTTGACCGTATATAGGAGATCAGAAAAGTCTTTTGAAGCTTTTATGAAAAGATCGCTTTTTATTATATAGCTTATCGAGAAATTTTGATCTTTATATCCTATTTGTAAATCGGAAAATTCCAATACTTTAAAATGTTTTTTGGGAGATTGATATTTACCGCTCCAATCGGAGGCTATATTTTTTAGAGGTATTGCGTTATTTGCTATAAAAGATTGAAACTCTATAAAGCTCTCCCCTCCTAAAAGCAGGAGAGGAGTGAGGAAAATAGATTTTTTTATCAAGGAATGGACTCGAAAGTTCCGTCTTTGAATCTTACTATGGGAAGATCGTTTAATTTTTCAAATTTGCCTATAATTTCGTTGTTTTTTGTAACTTCACCTCTAAAATCTCCTTTCTCATCTCCTATTACATGCATAGATATCGCTTTTTCGTTTCTTATCGTAATATCCCACGAAAAGTAATCTTGATTTTTTGTAATATCTCCCGATGCAAAGAGACTTTTATTGTTTGAAGTATATGTAACTTCCGTATAATATTTGTTGTTCGATATCTCATCCGAATAGATTGTAAGAAGGATTTTATCTCTTTGGGGTAGATAGAATTCTCCCGCCATTTTGGCTTCATATAGAAGTTTTTCATCTTTATCGAAATCTATTTGATCGAAATTTTTTATTTTTAGCTGTAGATCGCCGTTGAATTTCGTATCGGTTTTTTGAGTTTGGAACCTACCTGTGAATTTCGTCAAAGAGGGCAGTTCATGTCCGTTTCTTTTGAAAGTGTTGTTGGTTTTGTAATCATAGAATCTGAAAGTTCCTTTAAGCAGATATTGAGAGATTGATAACTCCAAAACTATAAATTGAGGTCTTACGCTTTTTATGGAAGAGATGTCGTTCGGATCTTTTTTGAGTACCAAATATTTTGAATCTTTGATGGTATAGACGGATTGATTATTATCGCTTTCGGTTTTTATTCGAGCCGATAGAATTAGATAGTAAGATGTTTCGTTATTGTCGAATCTTGTGGCTTTACCTTTGAACTCTTCCAAATCTTTGCTTCTCTCTTTTAAGAGATTTTTGTCGTTTAAAGGAAGAGACCCGAAAAAGGAGTAGGCTTTTGCATTTTTAAATGAGGCGTTTTGTTCATCTTGTGGGATATAGGTGAAAGTTCCCGTATAATTTAGGTCATCTCTTTGCAAAACATAATCCCAGCTTTCATAATTTCTCGGCTCTTGGGTCTCTTTTTTTAGGGTTAGCGAAAAAGCGTTCGGATCGTTTTCTCTATAGAACTCCTCTTTTATCTCGTTTAGATTCTCCTCTTCGCTTTTTTTGATAAGATCGGTTATTTTTTGAACGAAAGAGCCTATATATGTGGCGTTCGGAAAGACGTTTTTGCTTTCTACTTTTTTGAAGTTTTCAAGCTCTTTATCGTATACGGAAGGGTTATTGGGATCTTTGTAATTTTTTATACTAAGAACCTCTTGTCTTATGTGAGAGAGCATATCTTTTGCTTCTTTGATGTTCGGATCTTCGTTTGTACTTGTTTCGGTCGGAGTTATGATTGTAATTATTCTGTTTTTATTTACCGATTCCGTTATAAGGTTGGCTTGATAATCTCTTTTTAGATTTGAAGATAAAATATTTAATAGATCTTTCTCTCCCGGATCGTTTGGATCTATATAGCCGTCCGATAAAGCTTTGGTGAAAGCTATTTTATTTTCCGCTTTATCCATACCGCTATTGTGCAAAGAGTGCAAAATGGCGTAATATTTGCCTTTTGAAGGATCGCTTTGTATCGGATTTACTCCGCCGAAAACTTGGGATATTATGGCAATAGCGTCTTCTACGTTCTCTTTCGTGATTCCCCCAAGCTCCATCGCCAAATCATATGTGATATCGCTTAGTAAAGTTATGTTGGCGGTATAGTTCTTATCCGGGTATAGGGGAGGGGTTAAGCTCTTTATGACGGTATCTTCTTTGCACTCCTCCTCGCTTCCGTCTTTGTTTATGATTTTTGAATTTTCGTCGCATATTAGAGTGATTGTTAAAGGCTCGAGAAATTTATCCACTTTAGTAAGATATTTTCCGTTTTTGTCCGTAAAGGTTGTTTTTTCATATTTTCCGTCGATAGAGGAGATTAGGACTTTTCCGTTTTTTATTATGTAATCTCTTTCGGTAGTTCCTTGTAAAATGGCCGGCGGATATTTTTTGTCGGTTTGTGTGATAGAAGAGTCGCTTCCGCCACCGCCTCCGCATCCAAAGAATAGAAATAGCGCCGTAGAAATTAGTAGAGTGAATTTGATTAGAGATTTCATTTTGTAGCCTTGATTTAATTTTTTGTGAAGATTTTATATTTTAGCAAAAAAGATTTAATATTTGTTTAGTTTTTATAAACAGAAATTAATTTTATAATTAAAGAATAATTAACCTAAAGAGGGATGAAGTTCAACTTATTAAACTTTCACTCTTTGACTTATAGCTTTGGATAAAGAGAGCATATCCACGTTTTCCAAATTGACGCCGGTTGGAACTCCTTGAGCTATTTTTGTAAAAATCAGATCTCTATCTTTTAATTTATCCTCGATAAAAAGCATTAAAGCGTCGTTTGCCAAAGAGGGAGTTAGAGCGAAGATTATCTCTTTTACCCCTTCATCCACCATTTTTTCAAGTTTTTGCAAAGACTCCTCTTCAAGGTTTTCGAATACGAAATATCTTCCTTCAAATTCGGTATTTTCTTCCAAAACGAAGATATCTTTTACGCTTTCTACGATACAGAGTTTTTCTACGTCTCTCGATTCGTCAAAGCATATTTCGCACAGTTCGTCTTCGCTTAGATTTCCGCACTTTTTGCATCTTTTTATATGCATTATCGCATCTTCTATGGCGTGGGCTATTTTCATGGCCGAAAAGGAATCGTTCAAAATCATATGAAACGCATATCTTCTGGCCGACTTTCTTCCTACCGAAGGCAAAGAGGATAGAGCCTCTATGAGATTTTCCAATTTTTCCAATTTCATCTTTTTCATGGGGCTAATTATACACTTATATTAATTAAAAATAAAAATTTTTTTTGGTACAATCGGGCCAAATTCAATAAATAAGAAGAGGGTTATGGTAGAGTTCGACTATTACGAAATTTTGGAATTATCCAGAGACGCTTCCCCTGAGGAGATCAAGAAAGCTTACAGAAAATTGGCTCTTAAATATCATCCGGATAGAAATCCCGGAGATAAAGAGGCGGAAGAGAAATTTAAAATGATAAATGAAGCCTATCAGGTTTTAAGTGACGAAGAGAAAAGAGCCATTTACGACAGATACGGTAAGGCGGGGCTTGATAATCAGGGATTTACTCACTACTCCGAGATGAATACCGAAGATATAATGAACGATTTAAACTCCATTTTCGAGTCGGTATTCGGAGCCGGTTTCGGCGGCTTTGGAGGTTTCGGCGGTTTTACGCGAAAAAGGAGAAAATATCCTCTCGATGCGGAAGTCGATATCGTTTTGGATTTTGACGAAGCGGCTTTCGGATGCAAGAAGGAAGTCGAATTCGAATATAAAGTGGCTTGTCAGGAGTGCGGCGGAACCGGTGCCGAAAATAGGGAGCTTCAAACTTGCGATGAGTGCGGCGGAAGAGGACAGGTACAATATAGACAGGGTTTTATGACCTTTTCTCAAACCTGTCCTAAATGTGACGGAACGGGACAGGTAGTGGTCAAAAAATGTCTAACTTGCGAAGGGAAAGGTTATCTTGTAAAGAAAGATACGATAGAGATCGATATACCTGAAGGAATAGATGAAGGTAACCGTATAAGAGTAAGCGGCCGCGGAAATATAGACGAGGCCGGAAGAAGAGGCGATCTGTATATAGTCATTCATGTCAGGGAAGATGAGCTTTTTATAAGGCATGAAGACGATATTTATATAGAGGTGCCTGTATTTTTCACTCAAGCGGCTTTGGGAGAGAAGATTCAGATACCGACTCCGTGGGGAAAAGAGACTTTGGAGCTTCCGATAGGCGTGAAGGATAAACAGCAGTTTATTTTCAAAAACAAAGGTATTCCGAACGTCCATACCAAAAAGAGAGGAGATCTGATAGCTCAGGTAAAAATCATCTATCCTACCAAACTAAACGACGAACAAAGAGAGCTTTTATACGAATTGCAGGAGTCTTTCGGTTTTGAAAGCGTTCCTCATCAAAAGAGATTCGAAGGGACGTTTGAGAAAATCAAGAAGTGGTTTAGTTAAAGATCGTTTTTAAAACTAATCTATTATTTTTATTTTATTTATGGTAGAATAGTACTCTTTTTATACTATAAGGAGATAAAGTTGTCTTTATTTGAAATAGGTAACAAAATTTTAACCGTTTTTACTATGACTTCTATTTTAATTTTTCATTTAAAAGCGGAAAGTAAAAAGATAGATCCCGAGACAAATCTCGTAATGGATAAAGGTTTTTACGCGGTTGTCGAAAATTGTCTCACTTGCCATCCCTCCAATCTTATTACCGAGAAACATAGAAGCAAAGAGGATTGGCTTAAAGTAATTAAATGGATGCAAACCGATTTCGGTTTGTGGGAGCTTGATAAAGATACAAAAAAGAGTATTTTGGATTATCTTGGTAAAAATTACTCTAAAGTGAAGAAAAAAGAGGGACTTGTACCGAATCTCAATCTAAATAACATCAAATAAAACTCTTTTTCTCTTCCCTATACTCCCTTTTTCTTCCGCTTTTTTTAACAAAGTATAAAAATTTTTATCTTATTTAAAAAAATTAATTGTTTTTATAGTTTTTTGGGTAAAATATAATCTAATCGATATCAAAGCATAAATCCAAACTATAAAGAATTCCCATGAAAAAGTTATTTTATACGGTTTTTT
>JAADDG010000078.1 GCA_013154075.1 Campylobacterota bacterium
AGTCTATCTTCATCTATTCCTTTTGGAAGTAGGGGTTTTGGATAAATACCTTCTAAGATTTTTCGGCTCTCCCCAAGAAGGTTTCATAGAAATAAAAAAAACAAACCTCTCTAAAGCAGATTTTCTATACGCCATAACCCACTCGAAAGCCGCAATGGATAAATTTATGTTGATTCCGGGAGAGACAAAAGAGATATTTTTCAAAGAGCTTGCGAAAAAACTCTCGCTCTCTTATGAAAAACTTCTAAAAGCTTACCAAAAATACGCCCCGTATCCCGACGGAGTGATCATTCCGGAAAGCTATAAAGTTCCAAAAGGAATAGATGAAGATAGACTGATAAAATATCTTGTGTCCAACTCTTTAAAAGTCCATAAAAAACTCTCTTTGAAATATTTAAAAAAGTATGATCAAAAAGAGTGGTTTAAAAAATATATCACCATAGCATCCATCATCCAAAAAGAGGCCGCAAACAAAAAAGAGATGCCTCTAATTTCGGCCGTAATCTACAACAGACTAAAAATAGGAATGAAACTTCAAATGGACGGAGCTCTAAACTACGGTAAATACTCCCACATAAAAGTTACGAAAAAAAGAATCCTCGAAGATAATTCAAAATTCAACACCTACAAACACGAAGGCCTTCCTCCCTATCCAATATGTGCAGTTAGCAAAGAAGCCGTAAAAGCGGCCATCTTTCCGGCGGATAAAAATTATCTATATTTCGTAAAGTCGAAAGATAATAAACACTTATTTACCGACAGTTACAGAAAGCATCTGATCAACATAAAAAATGGGAAATAACGAAACAATAACTTAAAAACTAGTATAAAAAAATGATAAGTTTCGTAACATTGAGTTTTTTTAAAAGAATAAATTGGTAACATCTACTTCGAGAAAATAATTCAATTGTTTGACATTTAGAGATAAGACTCTGATTTTTCTATTAGGTCTTAAAAGGAGTTTAATGAAACAAGAGAGTAAAGTATCTTTGATAGGTGCGGGAAACGTAGGAGCCACTATCGCCTACTCTCTGGCAATGAACGGATCTTGTCACGAAGTGATTCTCGTAGACAGAGATGAAGAGAGGGCGAAAGGAAAGGCTCTCGATATGAGCCAGTCCGCTTCTGTAGCAAGAAGCCATACTGTGGTAAAAGCGGCTGAGAGCTATGAAGAGATAGCCGGAAGCAAAGTTGTGGTAATTACGGCGGGAAGCCCCAGAAAACCGGGAATGAGTAGAGACGATCTTCTGATGGTAAACGCCGAAATTATGAAAGAGGTGATTTTAAAAGTAAAACATTACGCCCCCGACGCAATAGTCGTCATAGTCTCCAATCCTTTAGACGCTATGGTCTATACCGCTTTGAAAATAGGAAACTATCCGAGAAACCAAGTTGTCGGAATGGCCGGAATACTCGATAGTGCGAGAATGGCATCCTTTATTCAGGAAAAAATAGGCCAAGGTTTCGGACAGATTAGAGCAAGCGTCATAGGAGGCCACGGAGACGATATGGTTCCGCTTCCAAGATACTCTACGGTTGCGGGAATTCCTCTAACAGATCTTCTAACCGCAAAAGAGATAGACGAAATCGTAGAAAGAACCAAAAGAGCCGGAGCCGAAATCGTAGGGTATCTTAGAACCGGATCGGCTTACTACGCACCGGCAAAAGCTACGGCCGTGATGGTGGAGTCCATCCTAAAGGATACGAGACAGATCTTTCCTTGCGCAGTGCTTTTGGACGGAGAGTTCGGAGGATATACCGACACCGTAAACGGCGTTCCGGTCATTTTGGGAGAGAACGGAGCTGAAAAAATCGTGGAAGTTACATTAAACGAATGCGAAAAACAGCTTTTTAGAAAAAGTGTGGATTCCGTAAACAAGCTTATAAATACGCTAAAAGAAAAAAACTTTTTCGGAGAGAATAAATGAGAACGATACACTACGATGATATTGTAAAATCGGTAAAAAATATGATTATGCACACAGCAACCAATCTTCCCGAAGATGCTTTGAAGGCTCTTAAAAAAGCTTACGAGGAAGAAAAAAGCCCGGTTGCCAAAAAAGTGATAGAACAGCTTTTGGAAAACGCCGAAATAGCGAAAACCGAGAAAAAACCTCTATGCCAAGATACCGGTCTTGCGGTATTTTTCGTAAAAGTGGGACAAGATCTGAGAATAGAGGGCGGCACTCTCAAAGACGCCATCAACGAAGGAACGGAACAAGGATATAAAGAAGGCTATCTTAGAGCCTCCACATGCGATTGTTTTACAAGAGAAAATCTAAAAGACAAAATAGGCTACAACCTTCCGGCAATCATCCATTTCGATTTGGTTGAAGGGGATAAACTTGAGATAGAGTACGCCGCAAAGGGCGGAGGAAGCGAAAACGTAAGTAGAGCGAGAGTCTTAGCCCCGGCACAAGGAAAACAGGGAATTATAAATTTCGTAAAAGAGGTTATAAGCGAAGCGGGACCGAATCCCTGCCCTCCCATCATCGTCGGAATAGGTATCGGAGGAACTTTCGAAAAAGCCGCCATTTCCAGCAAACACGCTCTCTTTAGAGAAGCGGGCTCTCCAAATCCCGATCCGGAATTGGATAAATTCGAAAAAGAGATCCTACAAGAGCTTAACAATCTCGGAATAGGAGCTATGGGAATGGGAGGAACCCAAACGGTTTTGGCCGTTCATATAGAGAAAAATCCGTGCCACATAGCAAGTCTGCCGGTAAGCGTAAACGTTCAATGCCACAGCAGCAGACATTCACACATCGAATTGTAAGGAAGGAAAGATGAGCAACACTTATCACTTGACCACTCCTTTGAGCGAAGAGGACGTAACCAAACTAAAAGCCGGAGATATCGTATATCTAAGCGGTACAATCTACACCGCAAGAGACGCGGCGCATAAAAGATTGGTAGATTTGATAGAAAAAGGAGAAGAACTGCCTTTCCCTTTGGAGGGAGCGGTAGTATATTTCGTAGGCCCCACTCCTCCGAAACCGGGCGAACCGATAGGAAGCGCGGGACCTACTACAAGCTATAGAATGGATAGCTACTCTCCTATCCTAATCAAACACGGCCTTAAAGGAATGATAGGAAAAGGAAAAAGAAACCAAGAGGTAAAAGATGCCTGCAAAGAGTATAAAGCTATCTATTTCGGAGCTACCGGAGGAGCCGGAGCGCTTCTTTCAAAAGCCATCAAAAAGGCCGAAGTCATCGCTTACGAGGAGCTCGGACCGGAGGCTATAAGAAAGCTTGAAGTGGAGAATTTCCCGGTAACGGTGATAAACGATACCTACGGAAACGATCTCTATGAAGAGGGTAGAAAACTTTATGAAAAAAAAGAGGACTAAAGGAAGGACAGCATGAATATACATGAGTATCAAGCAAAAGAGATTTTCAAAAAGTATGGAGTTCCCACTCCAAGAGGTATAGTGGCTTCCACTCCGGAAGAGGCGGTCGAGGCCGCTAAAGAGCTTGGCGGAAATCTATGGGTTGTCAAAGCTCAGATTCACGCCGGAGGAAGAGGCCTTGGCGGCGGTGTAAAACTTGCTAAAAGTTTGGATGAGGTAAAAGAGTGGGCTTCCAAAATATTGGGAATGACTCTCGTTACTCACCAAACAGGACCCGAGGGTAAAGTCGTTCATAAAGTCTATATCGAAGAGGGAGCCGATATCCAAAGCGAATATTACCTTGGAATGGTTTTGGATAGAGCCAAAGAGATGCCGGTTATGATGGCTTCTACCGAAGGAGGTATGGAGATCGAAGAGGTTGCGGCAAAATCTCCTGAGAAAATAGTAAAAGTGGCTATTGATCCTACAATCGGTTTTCAAGGATTTCACGGAAGAAAATTGGCTTTCGGTTTAGGCCTTCCGAAAGAGGAGATAGGCACTTTCATAAAATTCGCAAAAGCTTTGTATAACGTTTATATGGACAACGATGCCGAGATGATAGAGATCAATCCTCTAATCAAAACGGGAGACGGAAAATTTTTAGCACTTGATGCGAAAATGGGATTTGATGACAACGCTCTTTACAGACATCCCGATATCGAGGCTATGAGAGATCTAACCGAAGAAGAGCCTACCGAAATAGAGGCTAAGAAATACGGTCTAAGCTACATCAAATTGGACGGAAACGTAGGATGTATGGTAAACGGAGCCGGACTTGCGATGGCTACTATGGATATTATCAAACATGAAGGCGGAGAGCCGGCAAACTTCCTCGATGTGGGCGGCGGCGCAAATCCCGAGACGGTGGCTAAAGGTTTTGAGATTATTTTGAAAGATCCAAACGTAAAAGCGATCTTCGTGAATATCTTCGGAGGAATCGTAAGATGCGATCGTATCGCAAACGGTATTTTGAAAGCTACCGAGATGGTGGACGTTAAAGTTCCTGTAGTAGTAAGACTTGACGGAACGAACGCCAAAGAAGCGGCGGAGATTTTGAAAAACGCTAATATCGAAAACATCATTCCAGCAAAAGATCTTGCGGACGGCGCAAGAAAAGCAGTTGAAGCGGCAAGGGGTTAAAAATGAGTATATTGGTAAATAAAGACACTAAAGTAATCGTTCAAGGTTTCACCGGAAAAGAGGGAACTTTCCACTCAGAGCAGTGCATGGAGTACGGCACTCAGATAGTAGGCGGTGTAACTCCCGGAAAAGGGGGAATGGAGCACCTTGGAAAACCGGTTTTCAATACCGTTGAAGAGGCGGTTAAGAATACGGGAGCTACCGTTAGTATGATTTTCGTTCCGCCGGCGTTTGTAAGCGACGCCGTTATGGAAGCTGCCGATGCCGGTATAGAGCTTGCGGTAATCATCACCGAAGGAGCTCCCGTTAAGGATATGATGTACGCTAAAATGTACGCTACGAAAATGGGAATGAAAACGATAGGACCTAACTGTCCCGGAATCATTACGGCCGAAGAGTGTAAAATAGGAATTATGCCGGGATTTATTTTCAAAAAAGGAAACGTAGGCCTTATCAGTAAATCGGGAACTTTGACTTATGAAGCGAGTAATCAGGTAGTACAAGAGGGATACGGAATCACTACCGCTGTGGGAATCGGAGGAGATCCGATAATCGGCCTTAGCTACAAACAGCTTCTTCCGATGTTCGAAGCAGATCCCGAGACCGAAGCTATCGTAATGATAGGAGAGATCGGAGGAACTTTGGAGATAGAAGCGGCCGAATTTATCAAAGAAAACATCAAAAAACCCGTCGTAGCCTTTATCGCCGGACAAACCGCTCCTAAAGGTAAAAGAATGGGTCACGCGGGAGCTATAATATCCGGAGGAAGCGGAACTGCCGCAGAGAAGATGGCTGCTTTGGAAGCTGCGGGAGTTAGCGTGGTAAAATCGCCTGCGGATATAGGTAAAACAGTAGCAGAAGTTTTGAAAAACAAATAAATCTAAAAGGAGAACTTATGGGTTTGATGAAAGCACCGGAAAATACGCCGGTTTGGGTAAACGTAGATAGATGTAAAGCCTGCGATATTTGCGTGGACGTTTGTCCCGCGGGTGTTTTGGCGATGGTTCCTTCGGACAAAACTATACTTGGCGCTACCATCAGCGTTCAAGTTCCCGAAGCATGCATCGGATGTAACGATTGCGAATTGCACTGTCCAGATTTCGCTATCTATGTAGCGGATAGAAAAGAGTATAAGTTTGCGAAACTAACCGAGCAAGCAAAAGAGAGAGCGGAAGCTATCAGGAAAAACCATTATATGGTATTAAGCGCTTAAGGAGAATTTATGGCAAGAGAAGTAATATCGACTGGTAACTCATTGTGCGCATTAGCCGCATATGACGCAAACTGCGAATTTTTCGGGGGATATCCGATTACACCTTCGAGTGAGATCGCTCACGATTTAAGTAAGTTGCTTCCTAAAAAGGGACACAAATTCATTCAAATGGAAGACGAGATAGGCGGAATCTCAGCCGCTTTGGGAGCTTCAATGACCGGTAAAAAATCCATGACGGCTTCAAGCGGTCCCGGAATCAGCTTGAAAGCGGAGCAGATAGGTTTGGGATTTATAGCCGAGATTCCTTTGGTTATCGCAAACGTAATGAGAGGAGGACCCTCTACCGGACTTCCTACGAGAGTTAGCCAAGCGGATATCGGACAAGCGAAATATCCTACTCACGGAGATTACGCTTCTATCGCCTTGTGTCCGGGAAGCTTGGAGGAGTGCTACACTCAAACTATAAGAGCTTTCAATTTGGCTGAGAAATATATGACTCCGGTATTCGTTCTATTGGACGAAACTTTGGGACATATGCACGGAAAAGCAATTTTGCCGGATCTTGAAGAGGTGGAGAAAAATCTCGTAAAAAGAGCCGAATTCACAGGCGATCCTAAAGATTACAAACCTTATGAAGCGGAGATGAACAAGCCTGCGGTTTTGAATCCTTTCTTCAAAGGATACAGATATCACATAACGGGACTTCACCACGGACCTACGGGATTCCCGACAGAAGATAAAGATCTTTGTGCTTACAACATCAAAAGACTTGTAGGCAAAATAAAAGATGTAGGCAAACTCGATAATGAACCCGATTACGAAGAATATATGCTTGATGATGCGGAAGTTTGTATAATCGCTTATGGAAGTATCTCAAGAGGTGCTAAAGAGGCGGTTTCCAAATTAAGAGAGCAAGGCATAAAAGCCGGACTTTTCAGACCTATTATGATTTGGCCGAGTCCTGAAGAGAAAATCAAAGAGATCGGCGAGAGATTTGAGAAAATCTTCATCACTGAGCTAAATCAGCTCGGACAATACACGGAAGAGATAGAAAGAGTAACCGGAAGAAAAGATTTCGCAACTTTAAGAACTGCAAACGGAAGACCTATTCCACCACTTGATATGGTAGCAAAAGTTAAGGAGATGTTCTAATGGCGTTTAATTATGATGAGTATTTAAGAACGGATAAGATGCCAACCCTTTGGTGTTGGGGATGCGGTGACGGAGTTATTTTGAAATCCGTTATTAGAGCTATAGATAAGCTCGGATGGAACATGGATGACGTGTGCGTAGTTTCGGGAATCGGATGTTCGGGAAGATTCTCTTCCTATATCGATTGTAACACCGTTCATACGACTCACGGAAGAACTGTAGCTTACGCTACTGGAATCAAGCTTGCAAATCCGGATAAGCACGTTATCGTGGTAGCGGGAGACGGAGACGGTTTGGCAATCGGAGGAAACCACACAATCCACGGATGTAGAAGAAATATAGATCTAAACTTTATTTTGATAAACAACTTCATCTACGGACTAACAAATTCCCAAACCTCTCCGACCACTCCTCAAGGAATGTGGACGGTTACGGCACAATACGGAAACGTCGATCCGACGTTTGACGCTTGTAAATTGGCCGAAGGTGCCGGAGCGACTTTCATCGCGAGAGAGACCGTAAACGATCCGAGAAAACTTGAGAAAATGTTCGTAGAGGGATTTAAACATAAAGGTTTCTCATTCTTTGACGTATTTAGCAACTGTCATATCAATCTTGGAAGAAAAAACAAAATGGGTGAAGCCGTTCAAAATCTCGAGTGGATAGATAGTATCACCGTTTCTAAGAAAAAATGGGAGAAACTAAGCGAAGAAGAGAAAGCCGGAAAATTCCCGACAGGAATTCTAAAACAAGAAGAGAAACCGGAATACTGCGAGCTATACGATAAAGTTATCGAAGCGGCTCAAAACAAAACTAAAGTTCAACTGTAAGGAGCTACACATGAGACATCAATTAAGATTTACCGGCGTTGGCGGACAAGGTGTGCTTCTTGCAGGAGAGATTTTGGCAGCCGCTAAAATCTCTACGGGAGGTTACGGCGTAAAAGCGGCCACTTATACCTCTCAAGTAAGAGGCGGTCCTACGGTTGTTGATATTCTGTTGGATGACAAAGAGATTCTGTTCCCTTATGCGATAGACGGAGAGATCGAATTTATGCTTTCCGTTGCCCAAGTTAGCTACGATCAGTTTAAAAACGGAGTTAAAGAGGGCGGAACGATCGTAGTGGATCCGGATTTGGTTCATCCTACGAAAGAAGACGTTCAAAAATGGAACATATATCCTATTCCTATCATTAGAATCGCAAAATATGAGGTAGGAAACGTTGTTACTCAATCTGTAGTAGCTTTGGCTATCGCTGTTGAGATGACAAAAGTGATGGATATCGATACCGTATTTGAGACTATGAAGAAAAAAGTTCCGCCTAAAGTTTTGGAGCAAAATATAAAAGCTTTCGAACTTGGAAGAAAATATGCAAAAGAGGCTATGGAGAAAGGTCCTCTAACCGTAGAAGATATAGAGAAAGCGGAAGCAAACTAAGAGGGTATCTTTCTACCCTCTTCTTTTTTTATAAAA
>JAADDG010000229.1 GCA_013154075.1 Campylobacterota bacterium
AAAGATATAAAATATACTCAAAAAATTCTTCTTTTTTTGGATAAGACCTTTTTGATAAGTATTTATGATAAAAAACTTGATAGTTTCACCACTTTGAACGAAGATCGCAACTTCGAAAATTTTATATTGAATGCCGACTTGGATAAAGAGGGGAGAGATTATATTATCAATATTTTCGTGTCTATCTTTATCGTTATTTACATAACTATTTATGTCGAGGTGTTTGTAGAGAGTGATGCGGATAGGTTTGTAAAAGATAGTAAAAGTAGGTTGATGATAGATAAGATCGAACATAATATCTCCATAAAGGCTTATAAATGAAAGTAAGAAATATTTTTAAAGAGGAGGTTTTAAATAAGAGTTTAAGGCTTTTGCAATTGGAAAAGCTTTTAATAATTGCCAAAGAGATAGAATTTATAGAAAATATTTTATATTACTATTACGGATATAATGATGAGATTTCCAATACCGCAAAGGAGAATATAAAAAAACTCTTGGAGGATATAAATAGTTTAAAAGACAAAATAAAAGAGTTAGAAGAGATAAACGATAAGGAAGTTTTGGGAATTAACGAGAATTTGAATTTTATAATTTTTTATGATTATACGAGAACGCAGATAGATGAAATGCTTCTTGTGATAGATGCTTTATACACTAAGATGAATCAGCTTTTTGGAGAGATGTTAAATCAATATCTTCCATATCCTACATTCTTTGGAAGAAGATATTCAAGTAACGGTTTAATGATGTTTTTGGATAATTATTATAAGTATCTCTCTTTAAAGCTTGTATCTTTTAAAAAGAACAGTATAGTTTTGGGATGGAGTTATAACAGCGGGTTTAAGTATAAAATTTTTAGGAATAGGGATTTAAAGAGAGTAAATTATAGTCATACCACTTATAATAATTATATAGAACTTCCTTATTGGTATTATGAGCTTCCTCTTTTGATTCCGGCAATCACTCATGAGGTGGTTGAGCTCTCTATAAAAAGTGGAGAGAATTTTATTTTTTATCGAGATTATAAGAATTTTAAGAGAATTTTCGAGAATTTTTTTTATGACAATTCGAATCGTTTAGTTAGGCATATAGGGGATGTTTTAGGATATGATTGGATAGTGGACGAACTTAGCATGGATCTTTTTTCGGATATCGTCTCTTATGAAATTCACGGAGAATCTTACATCCACACTCTTTTTCATAATCTGCTCGGAGAGAATATAGCGAAGGATTTTTTGAATATTATATATGAAGAGGACGGGTATAAAATAAAGGAGTACTCTTTTAAAGCCAACGATTGGTTTTTTTCTTCAAAGAGAGATCATAATCATCTAAGACTCTATTTTATGCTTTATTATTACCAAAAAGATAAAAATATTTCGAAAGAAGATAGTAAATTTCTTGTTATGAAGAATCTGCTTGATAATATAATTCCTTTGGATAATTCTTCTAAGAGTTTAAGAGGGTTTGATTATATTTATAAAAATAATTTTCCGAATTTTTATCACACTTACGAGGTTGTGAGTATTTATCTAAAACAGCTTTTTATGAAGCTTATAAATAGCAACTTTAAAATAAAATATGAAAAGGATGATTTTATAACTAAAAATATAGATTTCAATGTTTTGTGGGATAGCAGATTTAAAGTTTTGGAAAGCGAAGAGAAAGATATAGTACCGTATAAAGGGGAATTTAGAAGACTTGTTCATAATGTGACTAATAATTTGAATATTCAAGAGATAGGTAAGGATATAAAAATTTTGATTTTGCGAAAAATAAGAAAAGATGTCGTTAATAAGAGTATTTTGGAACCTGACGATTTAATGAAATATATGAATGAAATGATAGAAGATAATTCTAACGGCATCGATAAAGCTTGGATAGCGTACGGAATATACGATATAGCTATATTGCAATCAAGAGGGGATAGAGTGGATCTGCAAAAAGAGCTTAAAAGAGTGATGGATAGATTTAGAGATCCTAAAAGTAGATCTTTTTCGCTCGAATATTTCGATAGTAAACATATTTTGATGGCGGTGACAGAAGAGATAAAAGATAAAGAGTATATGAGATCTTATCAAACCGGATTTAATCTTATTATAAATATAGAGTTGAAAAAAGCTGTTTGTGAAAATTTTAGGAAAGAAAATATAAAAAAGATGAGCGGATACGAAAATCTGAAAGAGGCTATTGAAGAGATAGAAAAGATTCTTATTTCAAATAGGAGTAAATTTAAAAAAGCTCAAATTTTTAAATCTTTGGGGCCGAAAGATTTGACCGTGATTATTGAAAACGCCGACGTCGATAGTTTGTATCTTCTTATAAACGAGATAATGAAAGCTTCTCAAGTCAATAGGACTTTTAGTATTTTCTGTTCGGATAATAAAGATATTAAGATAGGAAAAGAGTATATATTCACTTCTTATATAAGAGTACCTAAGGGGTATAAAAATAGAAATAGAGAGAATATAGAAGATATTTTAAAAAACCGTTTTAAAGAGAATATAAAACTGTATCAAACCACCGGCGTTATGGATTATAAAATAGAGTGGAGGGATTTGAAAAGTACGGAAAAACTTTTTGATAATTATAAAGTATTTCTAAGAGCGATGACGGATTATCAAACCAAAATAGAAAAAGAAATCGTTTGCTAAAAAGGCTCTAAGAAGCGAAAAATTCGTAGATTTTATAACTTCTTAGAGCCCTGAAATGTAAGATGCCAAATCCTCTATTTGACGCTCCGTCAAAGTTTGGAGTTGCTTTTTCATAACTTTGGCCGTGTTGCTTAGTGAGGCGTCTCCTTCTTTGAAAGAGTTTAATTTTTGTAAAATCACCTCTTTCGGTTGTCCGGCTATTTCCGGGCTTCTGTTGAAAGCCTTGTGTTTGCCGTCTTCTCCATGGCATCCTGCACACTTTTTATGATATATCGCCGACGCGTCTCCCCCAAAGAGGGAGAGCGAACAAAACCACAAAGCCATACCCATTTTGATGAGCTTTTGCATTTGTCGACTTTCTTAGAGTTTTGAAATATATTCCGCTACCGCTTTTATTTCCGCGTCGCTTAGATTTTTAACTTGGCCTTGCATCAATCCTTTCATAGCTCCGCCATAGCTTCCGTCTTTATATCCGTGTAGAGCTTTTTCGATTTTATCGGCAGGCCATCCTGCAATTACTTGAGATTTGCCGAGAGCTTTTTTCTCGGCTTTCGCTCCGTGACATCCCGCACATTTTGTATAGACTTCTTTTCCGTCCACTGAGGATTTTTCTGTGCTAACAGCTTTTGTTACTGCCGCACCGGCTGCCGCTATACCCTCTTTTGTTTTCTCGACCACCTCTTTAGCGGCTTCTTTCGTACCTGCCACCGCTTTTTTAGCTACCTCTTTAGCTCCCTTAGCTACATCTTTTGCCGCTTCTTTTGTGCTCTCTACCGCATTTGATGCCGCCTCTGTCGCTTTTTGAGCCATATCGCTTGAAGCCTCCGCAGCTTTCGAGGCCGTCTCTTTGGTAGCTTCTACCGCTTTTTGAGTCATATCGGAAGTTTTTTCAGCTACCGCGTTCGCACTCTCTTTTACGCTCTCAGTAGCTTTTTCCATTACGCTTTTTTCGGTTTTTTGTTCGGCTTTTACGGCGTGTTCCTCTTTTTTGCTTTGTTCGCTACAACCGCTAAAAAGAAATGCCGCAGCTATTACACTGATAAGAATATTTTTTGTCATAAACAGACTCCTTTTTGAAATAAAAAATTTATAATAAATTTTACCTTTTATTAATTAAAAGGCAAATTAATTTTAATTAATAATTTTATTAATTTATTAAACGATTTGAGGATTTTCAAAAATCTCTCCCCTTAAGAGTTTATCCCACATTTTAGGATCTCTCCACTCTCTTTTTATCTGTTCGCTAAATTCAATCTCTTTGAGATTTATAAGTCCCATATTTTTATTATGAGCGTCTTTTTTGAAACACTGAGCATATCCCGTATCGGTTTCATGGACGATTATGCTGTGAACCTCTATTCCTTCTTCGCCGTTTTTCATTCTTGTCTGTTTCAAAATTCTCTCAACCATCAAAAATATCACTCTTGAATACTGCTCTGCGGACGGATTTACCGGAAGGCATACCCATCTTTGAGAGAATTTTTTGATAAACTCGATATACTCCATATCGTCATTTTTCCAAAAAGTTGTAGCGTGATCAAAAGAATCTATAATATCTTTAATAACTCCCTTCATTAATCCAAAATCGTAAACCATCTGTCCGTTATCTAAATAGTTGGATTCAAAAAGCACTTCCACTTTGTAAGAGTGGCCGTGAATGCTGTTTTTACATCTGTTTGAGGTACAATTTCTGACAATATGGGCGTTTTCGAATTTAAAGAGTTTTCTTATAATCATTTTCTCCTCTTTTATCTTTTCTCTTCATTGTTCCAAAGTCTTATATGAAGCCTATCCATATAAAAGTAGCACTTTTTTATGCAAAATTCCGCTACGGCGGGTGCGTTTTTCTCCACTTCTTTGGCATTACTTCCCATAGGCATGCAAAAAACCGTCGGGTTATTATAACTTATTATAATATCTTCTATCTCCCTTTCCGCTTTTTTGGATGAAATGAGCTCTTTATCCAGAACGAATTTAAAAAATGAATCTTTTGTATTTTTTATTATGCTGTCTATAGCTTTTTTGTTCACTCTCTTCTCGTAGCTTTCGCCGGAGTTTGAGAGTTTGACGCTCATGGCAAATACGATATCTTTGTATAGAGGATATTTTTTGAAATTTACGAAAATGGTGGCGTTTGTCTCTATAGTGATTTTGTGTTTTTTGGTTAAAAAGTATTTTAGAGTTTCGATAAGCTCTCTCTCTTTGTAGTACAAAAGGGGTTCTCCGCCGGTTACGACGATATCGGGTTTGCAGTTTTTGGGAATAAGATTTTCTATTTTTGCGATGAGAGCGGATGGAGATGTGATCTTTTCCCAAAGAAAAGAGAAGTGTTTTCTATTTACCGCTCTTATGGAATCGCAGCCTTTAAGCTTTTTGCCGTCTATCGGGGAGATGGCCGTGGATTGGAAACCTTCGCACTTTAGATTGCATCCTCCAAGACGAATGAAGATGGAAGGAGTTCCGGCATATTTGCCTTCGCCTTGGAAGGAGTAAAAACTCTCTACGAGATATATCAACTTCTATCAGCCGCCCGTTTCATAAAATGCTCTATTGGAGATTTCGTTTTGATCATGTCCCCACCTGTTTTTTTCCGGTTTGTTTTTGAGAACCGTTTTTAAGATTTCGGTAGCCTCTTTTATATCCCCTTTTTGGACCGCTTCTTTTATGCTCATAGCTTCATCGAAATATAGACACGGTATCAGATACCCTTCCGCGGTTAGTCTTATTCTGTTGCAGTCTTCGCAAAAGTCGTGTTTGTGGGGATCTATGATACCGAATATATATCCGTCGTTTAGTTGGTAGTTGAAAGAGGGGCTGCTTCCGCTTCTGCCGAGTTTTTTTATCTCATATCTTTGTTTGATATGCTCCAAAATCTCTTTTCCCGTAAGTCCTTTTAGATTGCCGTGGGCAAAAGCGTTTTCCATATATTCTATATATCTTACGGTTATTCCTCTTTTTTTGCCGTATTCCAAGATGTCCAAAATTTCGTGATCGTTGATGCCTTTTAGCGGGACCATGTTGATTTTGATTTTAAGGCCGACTCTTAAAGCTTCCTCTATTCCCTCAAGTACTCTATCAAGCACGTCTTTTTGAGCTATTTTATAAGCGGTCTCTTTATCCAGACTATCCAAAGAGATATTTATTCTCTTTAGTCCCGCTTTTTTCAGTTTCTCGGCACTCTCTTTCAAAAGGTAGCCGTTTGTGGTCATAGCGAGATCTATATCGCTTTTGTAATCGCTTATCATTTTTATGAATTTGTCCAAATCCTCTCTTAGTGTCGGTTCTCCTCCGGTGATTCTTATTTTCGTAATTCCTTCGTCTATTGCGGTTTTTACGAATAAAAAGAGCTCTTCAAAAGAAAGTAGATTCTCTTTCGGTACCCAAGAGAAGGGTTTTTCCGGCATACAGTATTGGCATCTGAAATTACATCTTTCGGTAACGGAAATCCTAAGATAGGTAACTTTCCTTCCATGACCGTCTATTAGCATTAGGATCCTTTTTCTATTTTCTCAAACAGACTTTTTATTTTTTGGTATATTCTATCGAAATCGGTTGAATAAACTCTCGTATTGGCTATGGAAGTGATGAAATTGGTATCTCTGTTCCATCTTGGAACAAGGTGCAGATGTATATGTTCGGCTATGCCCGCTCCCGCTACCTCTCCTAAATTCATTCCGAGATTTACGCCTTTTGCGTTAAGGCCGTTTTTTAGAAGTTTTACTCCTATTTTGGCAAATTTGGACATCTCAAGCCAGGTATCTTCCGGGAGATCTTCGAGCTTATCGGTGTGGAGACTTGGGATGATCATAAAGTGTCCGGGGGTGTAAGGATATTTGTTCATAACTATAAAAAAATCTTTTTTCCTTAAAACTACGTGATTTTTTTCGTCATCTTCGGGATTGTTTACAATATGACAAAACACACACCCCTCTATTTTCTGCTCGTTTCTTACATATTCATCTCTCCACGGAGCGTATAGATGTTCCACCTCTATCCTTTTAGAAAATATTTATTATATCGGGATAAAAAATAAGCACGAAAAGCGTTAGAATCTGAAGCGCTATGAAAGGTAAAACCCCTTTATAGATATCTGACGTGCTTACTTTATCCCCAGCGGCTCCTTTTAGATAAAAGAGAGCGAATCCGAAAGGCGGCGTTAGAAAAGAGGCTTGAAGATTCATAGCCACCAAAATAGCAAACCAGATCGGATCGATATTGAAACTCTCCACTATCGGAACCAAAATAGGCAAAACTATAAAAGATATCTCTAAGAAATCGACAAAAAATCCCAAAAGAAAAATAGTAATCATAGCCGTCGCTATAAAAATCCACTGATTTCCCACATCCTCTTCGAAAAACTCAAGCACCAAATCGGCCGCTCCCGATTCATTGAAAACCAAAGAGAAAGCGGTTGCTCCTATGAGGATCATAAAGATCATACCGGTAAGTTTTACCGTCTCTATCGAGGCGTATTTTAGTGTTTCGAATTTGAATGTCTTGGTAACTATAGTTAAAATAATAGCGCCCAAAGCTCCTATGGCCGCCGATTCCGTGGGGCTTGCTATTCCGAAAAATATACTTCCCAAAACGGCTACGATCAAAATCATGGGAGGAATGATTGAGACAATCGCCTCTTTGACTACTTGGCTTCTTGGTTTTGAATTATCTTTGATTGCCGGAGCTACGGAAGGATTTATAAACGACAATATCAAAATATAGGCTATATAAAATCCCACAAGGACCAAAGAGGGGCCTACCGCCGCTTTGAATAGATCTCCCACGCTTATGCTCATAACGTCGCCTATGATGATCAAGACGATTGAAGGGGGGATGATCTGTCCTAAAGTTCCGCTTGCGGCTATCGTTCCGGTGGCAAGTTTCTTGGAGTATCCGTATTTTATCATAATGGGTAGAGAAATAACGCTCATCATAACCACGCTAGCACCCACTATTCCCGTACTTGCCGCCAAAACGGCTCCCACTATCACCGTGCTTACCGCCAAACCTCCTCTTATGTTTCCAAAGAGCTCTCCTACCGACACGAGCATATTTTCGGCTATTTTGCTCTTTTCAAGTACAAGTCCCATGAAAATGAACAAAGGAACGGCTATTAGAGTGAAGTTTTGCATAATTCCGTATATTCTAAACGGAAGCAGATTGAATACTTCAAGTCCCAAATCGGGAGTGAAGTAGGCTACTATAATTGCTACCGTTCCGAACGCAAACGCCACCGGAAAGCCGAGCAAAAGGAGAATCAAAGCTCCTATAAACATATAGATTCCTATCATCTCGGTCATTTGGAGCCCTTTAATTTCAGATAGTTTTTGTATATTTCGCTAATGCTTTGAAGTCCCAAAAGTATAAAAGCCAAAATAACTCCCGATTTTATTATGTATCTGCAGCAAAGTCCTCCCGGATCGGAGGAGCCTTCGTGTTGGGCGTAACTCATAGCCACAAAATCCCAGCTTACGTACAACACCAAGGCTACGAAAGGCAAAACGAGAAAAACTTGGGAGATTATATTGATGATCGCTTTTGTTTTTTTGGAAAATTTGGCATAAAATATATCCACTCTTACATGTTTGTCATGCTTTAAGGTATAAGAGAGTCCCAAAAGAAATATCATATCGTACAGATGCCA
>JAADDG010000129.1 GCA_013154075.1 Campylobacterota bacterium
ATCTTATATATGTGACCATCGCTGATCACAATTTCATTTTGACCCGACTTTTAGGGGATTGAGACATATTGTTGCTAGAGAACTTCCCATAAAGCGGGAGTTCTCTAAGTATTTCATTTTGACCCGACTTTTAGGGGATTGAGACTTAACATAAGAACTCCTTCTTTTTTCGTCTTACCCTCCTATTTCATTTTGACCCGACTTTTAGGGGATTGAGACGCCTCTCTACTTGAGAGGCCACATTCCAAAGATCGCCTAATTTCATTTTGACCCGACTTTTAGGGGATTGAGACCTATCCCTATGGGATTTTCCCATAGGACAAAGTATATTTATTTCATTTTGACCCGACTTTTAGGGGATTGAGACCAAGTGATACCGACGATAGTCTTGAAACTAAATTATCCTGTGTATTTCATTTTGACCCGACTTTTAGGGGATTGAGACACCTCATAGAGGTCGTCTTTAATCTTGGTAGCTTTAGCTAAATTTCATTTTGACCCGACTTTTAGGGGATTGAGACATAACTACAATCAAGCGGGATTATTACCCGCTTGTTATATTTTTCAATTTCATTTTGACCCGACTTTTAGGGGATTGAGACTTTGACAGCAGTCCGTCACATAGCCGGCTAATGCGTTCAATGGAGAATTTCATTTTGACCCGACTTTTAGGGGATTGAGACTATTGATGGGAGATCGTTAAGAGATTTAATCCCCCACTATTTCATTTTGACCCGACTTTTAGGGGATTGAGACGCTTGTATAACTTTCTGACTGTGGATTTTACAGATTTCTCCTCATTTCATTTTGACCCGACTTTTAGGGGATTGAGACGCTGCTGAATGCACCAATCTTCTGACTTTCCCTGCTTTCATTTCATTTTGACCCGATTTTAAGGGGATTGAGACCTCTTGAAGGCGGTTTTTTTTGCCATCTCGCCTTCGAAGATTTCATTTTGACCCGATTTTAAGGGGATTGAGACTCACTTGCACTATCTACGCTTCTTACTTCCGTATTAATATATTTCATTTTGACCCGACTTTTAGGGGATTGAGACTCTTCTTGCTTGTAAAGGGTTGCAAGATCTGCCCTTGAATTACGATAATGACCCGACTCTAAGGGGATTAAGACTGTCCGCTGTTTCTACTTATTCCTTTTTTTGCATAGGATTCAATTTGGGTGTATGGTTTAGAACGGAGAATTTGGAAGTTAAAAAGTTGATGTAATAGATGTAAAGTGTGCAAATTGATTTGTATTGTAAGATTGAATGATTTTAAGATTGGGGAATAGTAGAAAGATATTTATAGAAAATAGCGGGAGGAAAATCCCGCTTGGTTTTTAAGGTTTTTTGTAGCCTTCCAAATTACTTAGGAATTGATACTCCGGTGAAGAGAAGATATAATCCAAAAGTTGATCTCTTGTAAGATCCGTTTGCAATCTGTGCTCCCAATATTTAAATCCTGCGTAATCCGGTTCTCTGTTTAGGATGGCTCTATAAGCGGCTCTTATGAATTCTTCGTCACTTACTTTTTTGTTTTGGAACTCTTTGGAGTTGAAGAAATTTCTCACTATTTGTTCATATGAAATTTTTCCGTCTTTTAGCAAAGATACCCAATATTCCACTTCTCCATAAGAAGCCTTTCTTCCCAATATCAAATAATACAAACTTTCGATTCTGGAATAGAGCATTTCATCTTCATCGAACGGTTTGAGATTATAAGATTTTGCAAGTCTTATAAATTCGTTTGTATATACCAATTTGTCGAAAACGAGATTTCTATTTAGAGCGTTTTCATCCAAAAGTTTAGTCCAATAGGCCAACTCTCCCGGTAGAGGTTCTCTTTGGTATAGAGTTACGAAGAGTTTTCTTACATACTCTTCATTGGATAGATTTTTGCTTTGGAGTTCGTTGGTGATTACGAAAAACCCTTTCGCTACGCTTGCGGCGCTATAGCCCTCTTTTAGTTTTTGAGTCCAGTACTCAAATCCCTCTTTTTCGGGTTCTCTATCCAAAACGGTGTGATATAGATACATTACGTAAGTCTCTACCGGATCCATAGCCGTTTTGACTTTTACGTTTACGCCTTCGCTCTCTCCATACTCGTTTACGGCTTTTACCGTATATTCGTATTCCGTATCGCTCGAGAGATTCTCATCGGTATAGCTTGTGACGTTTGCTTCGGTAACGGCTATCTCTTCACCGTCTCTTAAGATTTTGAATCCCGTTTCGTTGTCGCTGTTGTCTTTCCATTTTAGTGTTACTGTCGTGCCGTTTACTTCTGCTTTCAGATCGCTAACGTCGGCAGGGATTCCGCTATCTGTGGAGACTTTACCTATGAGAGGAGTCGAGTCGTGAGTGCCGTCCGTGGCTATAATCTCGTAAGTATACTCTTTTCCTGCGGAGAGATTTTCATCGGTATAGCTTGTGGCATTTGCTTCGGTAACGGTTATCAACTCTCCGTCTCTTATGATTTTAAATCCGGTTTCGTTATCCGACGTATCTTCCCATGTTATAGTTACGCTTGTAGGAGTGATATCGAGGAAAGCGATATTTGCCGGGGCGCTTAGAGTTATGATCGCCTCTTTGGTTTTTACCTCTATAGGATTGCTCGGTTCGCTTACTCCCGCTTCATTTACCGCTCTTACTTCATAGGTATAAGTTTCGCCGGCGGTTAGATTTTCGTCGGTATAGCTTGTAACGTTAGGAGCCGTTAGGAAGATAAGTTCTCCGTTTCTTATGATTTGAAATCCGGTTTCGTTATCGGAATTGTCGCTCCAATTTAAAGTTACGCTGTTTGAGGTTACTTCTGTGGCGTTTAGATCTCCCGGCGCGCTTGGAATGAGTGTCGTGTTATCTTCCGGTGTAGTTACTTCAAGCTCGACTCCTTCGCTTTTGCCGGCTTCGTTTACCGCTTTGATTATATAAAGATATGTCTCTCCCGCCGTTAGGTTTTCGTCGGTGTATGTTGTTACGTTTGGTTTGGTAGTAAAGATCAATAGATCGTTTCTGTATATTTCGAATCCGCTTTCGTTATCCGAAGTATCTTCCCATTTCAAAGTAACGGAAGTGGGGGTGACTTCAGCCGCTTCCAAACCTCCTACCGGACTTGGAGGAGTGACGTCTTTTGGTGTAGTTACTTCCACCTCTACTCCTTCGCTCTCTCCGGCATCGTTGAAGGCTTTTATTACATAGGTGTAAGTTGTTTCTTCACTTACGTTATTATCGGTGTAAGTCGTTACGTTTTCGTCGGTAACGGCTATCTCTTCACCGTTTTTGTAGATTTTGTATCCTTTTTCTCCTTCTACGTCATCCCATTGTAGTGTCACGGAATGGCCGCTGATTTCACTTGCCGATGCGGTTGCCGGAGCCGGAGGGGTGGTTGTGTCATCTTTGCCGTCGGTTAGAATTATATCGTCGAATCTTCCGCTACCTCTCACTATGAGTCCTTCTACGCTCAATAGTTTCGCGTCCGGCATCAATTGGTGAAGTCTCTCTTCCAAATTCTCTTCGAATTGATGCCAAGTGCCGTCGTCCGCATCTCTTCCGAGTCCGAAAGAGAGCTCCATGGAGCCTCTCATAAGTACTCTGTCTTTAGGACAGTTACAAAAAGTGATATATTTATCTCCTTTTGTGGTTTTTACCATTACATAAACTACAAAAGGAGAGTCGCTTTTTTGTTTCCATTTGATTATGAAGTGAGAAGTATCGTGCCAAGGTTCCCCGTTTGATTTTCTGAGTCTAAAGGAGTTTTCTTCCCCCGTTCCTTTAAGTTCTATTACGTTGCTTTTCAGCTCGTCGTCATAGACTACTCTGATAGTAGCTCCTGCCGGTGTGCCGTCCTCTACAACCCATTTAGCTATGCTTCCGTCTTCGGCGTTTTCATAAACTATGCTTTCGGCCGAGGAAAAAGTAGCTAAAAGAGCCAATAAAGCTAAACTTTTGCGCATTATTTCTCCCTTTTTCAAAATTTTTTGAATCTTCCTATATTTTATAATAAATTAATTAAAACTTATTTAAGCGGACACAATTTTTTTAATTTTATATAAAATATTTAATATTTTTTGAGCATAGTAAAAAAATATTAAACAATATTTTTTGTAAACTATAATTAATTTTAATTTTTGAAGAAACGAAATGGATTATAGAGAGAAAGCAAAAGAGGGAGAGGAGGAGATGGGAAAGTTATAAAATTATTTAGTTAATTATTTTTTTGTCTGTCTTTGAAGAATTTTAAAGGTTCTTATACCGAAATAGATACTCAAAATATAAAAAGGAGCTATCTCAATGGCGGAAAACTCTTTTATATCCAGATAGAGTTTTATGATAAAGTAGGATTCAAATACCGCTATCAGTTGCAAAAAGAGATAAAAAAACGGCTTTATTACCGAAGGCGTTCTTCTCTCGAATCTATAAGTTTTCATAATACTCCTTTTTTAGGATAACTATCGGCTTTTAAAAAAGCGGTGTTTAGTTTTTTAGGGTCAGGAGGAGTTCTTTTTCGAGCTCTTTTAACGGAGCGGTTTTTATATGCGTAAATTGGGTTTTGTTGAAAGTCTTTTGTCTTTTTGCGAGTTTCATCGTATTTTGAACTATTTTATCCTCAAGCTCCTTTAGGTTTATAAATCCGTCAAGATACTCCAAACTCTCTTTTATTCCTATAGCCTTCATGGGATTTATAGCTCTTGTATATTTGCTCTCAAGATAAAAGACTTCGTCCACTATTCCTTTTTTTATCATTTGGGAGGTTCTTTTTTGCACTCTCTTTTTTAGAGTCTCTTTATCTATCTCTATATTGAAGATCTCTATTTTATCGATTATTTTTTTGGGAGGGTTTCGTTTGAAAAATTCGCTTAAAATAACTCCTTTTTCATAAAATATTTTAAACCATTTCTCCATTCTGAATCTATCTCTTTTGGTGATTTTGGAAGCGAAAAGAGGATCTTTTTCTTTTATGAATTCGAAGGCTTTTTCTATATCTTTTAGAGATTCTTTCGTTTTTTGTAAAGATTCGTTTGAACAGTCTATCTCTTTTGAGAGTCCCTCTATCATGGCTTTTAGATAAAAACCGGTTCCTCCAACTATTATCAAGTTTTTGCCGTTTTTTATCGCCTCTTGTTTGGCTCTTTTATAGATTGAAAAGAAGATGGCTACGTTGAAGGGCTCGTTTGGATATATTTCGTCTATTCCGAAATGCAAAATTCCCTCTCTCTCTTTTTTAGAGGGTTTGGCAGAGGCTATATCTATCTCTTTGTAGATACTTAGAGAATCGAGAGATAGAATGTAGGCGTTTTTCTCTTTTGCGATCTCTATGGCCAAGGCGCTTTTTCCTGATGCCGTGGGACCGAGTATTGCCACCTCTTGCATGAGACTCCTTTTTAAAGATTGCTAAGAATATATTATACATTTTTTAATATAACTTTTAGTAGAATAGGTTTAATTTAGTTTATAAAGGTGAAACTTGAATAAGTTTTTAAAGATATTGAAAGATATCAACGAATTGATTATGTTCAAACACTCCATTTTTGCACTTCCCTTTATTTTTATCTCCATGATAGTGGCGGCTAAGGGGTGGTTTGGAGTCAGACTTCTCTTTTTGGGAGTGGCCGCAGCCGTTACGGCTCGAAATTTCGCTATGGCTTTCAATAGATACGCCGATAGGGATATCGATATCAAAAACGAAAGAACCAAAAACAGACCGAGTGTGGACGGAAGAGTCAAAGAGAAGCATCTTATCTATTTTATAGTGATAAATGCCGTTTTGTTCGTGTGGGTGGCTTATTTGATAAACGATTTGGCTTTTTATCTTTCGGTTCCTATTTTGATAGTGCTTGCCGCTTACTCCTATTTCAAAAGATTTTCCGAGACGGCTCATTTGGTCTTGGGACTCTCTTTGGGACTCGCTCCTATAGCCGGAGTAGTGGCGGTTAGAGAGGAGATAACTCTTTGGTCCGTTTTCCTCTCTATCGGAGTGATGTTTTGGGTGGCGGGATTCGATCTTTTGTACTCTTTGCAGGATATGGAGTTTGACAAGAAAGAGGGACTTTATTCGATTCCGGCTATTTACGGGGCTAAATGTACGCTTTTTATCTCCAAAATTTTTCACGCACTAACGATACTTTTTTGGTTCTTTTTTATCTATTTATCCGGCGGAGGGACTTTTTTATATATCGCTCTTTTAATCTCTGCTATAATATTGTACAAAGAGCATAAGATAGTGGAGAAGGATTTCAGACAAATAGATAGAGCGTTTTTTACTTTAAACGGCTATCTTGGAATAATGTTTCTATTCTTTACGATATTGGATGTGGCGGTAAGATGAGTATAAGATTGGTAAAAGCTCCTTTAAAAATAGCTTTTTCTCGTGCCGATAAAGATAGATATAAACTCTTTAAAAGGGAGTTTGACAAACTTAGCGAATATGACGAGGATCCGGTCGGACAGTGGCTTAAGATGGCCAAAGCAAGAGGTGAGACGAAAGAGAGTGATCAGGTTTTGTTGACGCTTATTGTGGAGCTTCATAGGAAAGTGGACGAGATAACCAAGATTTTGAAAAATGAAGAGATCGAGTTTTTGAAACTCGATACGGAAAGTATGATAGAAGAGATAGGTTTTGAACATTTTAAAATAGAAGATGATCTTTTAGAAGAGGGACTTCAATATTACGGCCGCATTCCTATGCCCATTTTCCCCAAAAGGGAGGTTGCCGTTTTTTTTACCGCCGTTAGCGAAAATATAGCGAAAATCGATTTGATGCACGAGAGAGACAGAGTCGATTGGGATGCTTATGTAGCTGCGAGAGAGAGAGTGATGATAAGAGAAAGGAAGGCTAAGAGATGATTATAGATTTGGTTGCCATTATAGCGTTTGCCGTTGTTTTGGGTCTTATAGTTTTATTTATCTATATAAAGGATAGGGAGACGGATAAGAGACTCTCTATTTATGAAAAGGCGATAGAGGATCTCAACAAAAGAATTTTTCTGCTTGAAAAGAATCAAAAAAAGCTTATGCTCTCTAAAGAGACCGATATAGAGCACGAGATAAAGAGGATAGAGAATGCCCTCAATTTCAAAATAGAAGAGGCTCTCACTCCCGTAGAGAAATCCGTAAAAGAGCTTCATTGGATACTTAATAAATTTCAAAACGAAATGGATACGCGAATAGAGAATATAGAAGCTATTGTCAAAGATATCACGGCGATTGCCGCAAGAGATGAAAATATAGATAAAGATAGGATTATAGAGCTCTTTAGAGAGGGTATGACTATAGACGAGATAGCCAAACAGGAAAAAATTCCTCAAGGTAAAGTGGAATTCGTATTGAAATTGGCGAATATAAACTCTTAGATTAAATTTTACGCTTCTGCTTTTTTCTTTGTGATAGAATTTTCAAATTCGAAATATCTTAAATAAGGAGCTATTATGATCGAAGTTGGAGAGATGGCGCCCGATTTCTGTCTGCCGAATCAAGATGAAAACGAGATCTGTTTAAGAGATTTGAGAGGTAAATGGGTGGTTTTGTATTTTTATCCCAAAGACAACACTCCGGGATGTACGGCCGAAGCAATTGATTTTACCGAGAATTTACCGGAGTTTGAAGAGCTTGATGCCGTAGTGTTGGGAGTTAGCCCCGATTCGCCCAAAAAACATAGAAATTTTATAGAGAAAAAAGGGCTTAAAATCACTCTTTTAAGTGATGAGAATAAAGAGGTTTTGGAAAAGTATGGAGTTTGGCAGCTTAAAAAAATGTGCGGAAGAGAGTATATGGGAGTGGTTAGAACCACTTATTTGATCGATCCCGAAGGGAAAGTGGCCGCAAGATGGGATAAAGTTAGAGTAAAAGGACATGTGGAGAAAGTAAAAGAGAAGTTAAAAGAGCTTAGAGGAGAGTAGTTGCTCGTTCATATCTGCTGCTCGGTCGATAGCCACTTCTTTTTGCAAAAACTAAGAGAGAAGTTTCCTAACGAGAAGCTTATAGGATTTTTTTACGATCCCAATATCCATCCTTATAGCGAATATAAACTCAGACTTTTGGATGTGAAAAGAAGCTGCGAGATTCTTGATATTCCTTTGATAGAAGGAGAGTATGATTTCGAAAGCTGGCTTGAGGCCGTAAGAGGCTATGAGAACGAGCCAGAGAAGGGTAGAAGATGTGAGGTGTGTTTCGATAGGCGTTTGGAAGTTACCGCACTTAAAGCCAAAGAGCTGAATGAAAACAAAATAACCACTACCCTTTTAACAAGTCCCAAAAAATCGAAAGAGCAGCTTAAAAAAGCGGG
>JAADDG010000065.1 GCA_013154075.1 Campylobacterota bacterium
GAATATCAAAGGAGCTTCAAAGCTATTTTTGGAGGGTGGTGTTTTAAAATATTATCTCTCTACCGACGAATTTGATTCTCTTAGGCCTTTTATGAATTTTCTTGAGAGTAAAATAAAGATAAACGACAAAATATCGGCTTGGATATATAAAAAGATTGTGGCTAAAAAGTATAAACTTAGATATCTTGAAGGAAAATATGATTTAAGGAAAAATTTTTTCGATTTGAATTCTCTAAAAGCCATAGCCAGAGCAAAGAGCGTAAAAGTTAAATTTCATCCGAAGGTAAAAGAGGTTTTCGTTAAAGAGGTTAGCGTTATTTTAAAAAACGGCAATCTTAGGTTCAAACTAAAAGATCCTCTCTTTTATGACAGATCTTTGAAGGGGAGTTTTGTAAAGATAGATTCCGTAAAAGGCGGCAAGAATACGAAAATAGAGATTTTTATAAAGACCACTTCACCTTTTGACGAAAAGATTTTATCCATTTTAAGAGCTTATAAAATTAACGTTCCCGTTTTGCAAACCAAAGGCGTTAGCGAAGGATTCGTAGATATAGTTATTCCCCGCTTTAAAGTAAAAAATATAGAGGTAAAAGGGGAGTTTAGTACGAAAGATTCAAGGTTTGTGTTAGATAACAAAATAGCTTTCGATACGAAAAAAGCAAACGTTTTGCTCGATAACAAATCGATAATTTTAAAAAATAGCGAAATCTCTTACGGAAATTTTTTGGATTTTAAAACGAACGCTTCGATAGACGTCTCTAAAAGAAGCTTAAACGGAGATGTTTTTATTAAAAAATTTAAAATTCTTACTAAAGAGGGTGATAAACTTCTGGATATGAAGGGTGTTGAGACTAAAGTAAGAGTGCTTGCCGGAGGAGATAAGACTATAATCTATGCTCCCTCTTTTTCTACGAAAATATATCTCTCTTCAAAAAAGAATCTTTTTTTCGTAAAAGATTTGTCGAAATTTTTCCCCTATTCTCCCATTTTGCAAAAATATGAGCTTAAAAAGGGGAGTTTGGATATAGAGAGCAAAGATATGAAGAGTTTTGAGATATATGCCAATTTGAAAGATCTAAATTTTCCTCTCTATAAAAACGGAAAAAAGTTAGATTCTTTGGAACTGAATATTTTATCCACTCCTCTTTTTCTCTCTTTAAGCGATGCGGACGATTCGATAAGGGTGAAAATTTTTCAGGATAAAAGCGTAGTTAGATTGAAAGGTATAGATTTTCTTTTGGATAAAAAGAGAATTAAAAGCACTAACGGCAAAAAGAGAAAATCTAAAAAAAATGAAAATACGAAAGTTATAGCTTTTGATTCGAATATTATTTTGCCTAACGAAAGAGTTTTGTATTGCGATTTTTATGACGCTATTTTGAAAGATTCTTTAATAGATTTCGAATGCAAAAAGAGAGCCGATAAAATATCTTTTGTAAAAAAGGGAGAAAATATTTATATAAAAGCGAATAATATAAGCGAATTTTTCATAAACTCTCTTAGTAAAAAGAATATTTTCGAAGGGGGAAGATTTTATTTCGATCTACATGGAAGAGACGATTACAAAGGAAGACTCTCTTTTAAAAATACGACTATGAAGGAGCTTGAGGTTTTTAATAATTTGATGGCTTTTATAAATACAATTCCCTCTTTGCTTTTTTTGCAAAGTCCAAGTTTCAGCCAAAAAGGTTATAAAATAAAAAAAGGTTATATAGACTTTATGCTTTTAGGTGATATTTTGACTTTTACGAAAATAGATATCAAGGGGTATAGCGCCGATGTTTTAGGAAGCGGATATATAAATCTTAAAAATTTGGTTTTGGATCTCGATCTTCAAATAAGTACGCTTCAAAACGTAGACAAGATTATAGGAAACATTCCTATCGTGGGATATATACTTTTGGGTAAAGATAAAAGAAACTCCATTACGGTAAAGATAAGAGGAGATGTAAACGATCCGAAAGTGGAGACCTATTTGATAAAAGATATCTTTTCCATGCCCTTTAATATCATAAAAAGAACTCTCTCTATTCCCTTTTCTGTATTTTCGGATGATTTGGAGAAATAAGTTTTTAAAAGTGCGAAAGTTAGGAAAAATAAGCCATTTTTGGGTAAAATTCAATTTTTCATTCATTTAAAAGGTTGGCGATATGTTTGGAATGAGTTTTACGGAGATTCTTGTAATAGCTATAATAGCGATCCTGTTTTTGGGGCCGGAGAAATTACCCGATGCGATGGTACAAGTGGCTAAATTTTTTAGAAGTTTAAAAAAAGCTATTTATGGTGCTAAAGAGGCTTTGGATCAAGAGATAAAGATCCAAGAGCTTAAAGAGAGTGCGATGAATTATAAAGATAAGATAAAAAATTCCGTCGAAGAGATAGAAAAAGAGGCGGATTTGCAAACTATCAAAGATCTTCCTTCCAAGCTTGATAGCATAGAGGATATTTTGGCCGATGAGCCTGCGGAAGATTCAAGTAAGCCTAAAAAGAAGAGCACTAAGGAAAATAGAGATGTTTGAAGAGTTAAAACCTCATTTGGCCGACCTTAGAAAAAGGCTGATGATATCCATCGCCGTTTTGTTTGTGATGTTTTTTGTCTGTTTCGCTTTTTGGCAGCCGATTTTGGATTGGATGATAGCTCCCTTAAACGCCGTTTTGCCAAAAGGTAGCACGGTGATTTTTACAAAGGTGCAAGAGCCCTTTTTTACGGCCTTGAAAGTCTCTTTCTTTACCGCTTTCATAGTCTCTTTGCCTGTAATCTTTTGGCAGCTTTGGCTTTTTGTCTCTCCGGGACTTTATGAGAATGAAAAAAAGTTTATTTTGCCGTTTGTGTTTTTTGCCACTTTGATGTTTATCATAGGGGATATTTTTTGCTATTACGTGGTGATTCCTTTCGGATTTAAATTTCTTATAAATTTCGGAAGCCAGCTTTTTACGGCATTGCCGAGTATCGGAGAGTATGTAAGCTTTTTTACGAAACTTTTGATAGGTTTCGGTATAGCTTTCGAGCTTCCGGTAATTACTTTCTTTTTGGCCACTATCGGTTTGGTTACCGATAGAACTTTGATGGATTTTTTCAAATATGCGATTATTTTAATATTTTTGGTATCGGCTATTTTGACTCCTCCGGATGTCTTGACTCAGTTTCTCATGGCGGCTCCTTTGATTTTGCTTTATGGAGTTTCCGTTTTGATAGCAAGAGCCGTCAATCCCGATAAGAGCGAAGAGGAGGAAGAGGATAGTGAAGAGCAAAAAGGGGCTTGATCCCCTTTTGGTGGATTCGTACGATTATGAGCTTCCAAAAGAGCTTATAGCCTCTCGTCCGGTAACCCCCGCAGATAGCGCCAAACTTTTGGTGTACGACAGACGAAAAGATAAAATAACTCACGCCGTTTTTATGGATATAGATGATTTTTTACCTAAAAATCTTCCGATTATTTTCAATGATACCAAAGTCATTAAAGCGAGAATTTACGGTAAAAAAGAGAGCGGGGGAAGGGTGGAGCTTCTTTTAAACTCTCCTTTGGAGAAAGATCTTTTTTTGGTTTATATAAGAGGTAGAGTCAAAGAGAAAACAAGACTTCTTTTTGACAAAGGCCTGGAAGCGGAAGTGGTAAAATTAAATCCGGATGGAAGCAGAGAGGTTAGGTTTTTCAAAGATGGGAGAGTTTTGGATTTTTCTTCCTTGGTACCCGTTTTGGATAGAATCGGTCACGTACCGCTTCCTCCTTACATAAAAAGGGAGGATGATGAAAAAGATATAGAGGATTATCAGACCCTTTTTGCCAAAAAAGAGGGAGCGGTTGCCGCGCCTACCGCTTCTTTGCACTTTACTAAAGAGCTTTTAAAAGAGCTTGAGAAAAATCATAGATTTTATTTCGTTACTTTGCATGTGGGAGCCGGTACCTTCAAACCTGTGGAGGTTTCGGATATCTCAAAGCATGTAATGCATTCGGAAATTTATGAGATTCCGAAAAAAACGGCGGATTTATTGGAGAGTAAAGAGGAGATTTTAGCCGTAGGTACTACTGTGACAAGAACGGTGGAGTATTTCGCCAGAACTAAAAAAACCAAAGGCGAGTCGGATCTTTTTTTGAACCCTTTGAATCCTCCCGTTAGAGTGAACTATCTGCTTACCAATTTTCATCTACCCAAATCGACTCTTTTAATGCTTGTAGCTTCCTTTATAGGGATAGAGAAGACTCTATCTATCTATAAAGAGGCGATAGAGAAAAGATATAGGTTTTTTTCTTACGGCGATGCGATGCTGATTGTGTAGCAAAATATTTTAATTTAATTGATTTAACTAAAATATTTTCTACTCACTAAATAATTTCAATAAAAAGTTTTAAGAAATTTAATAGAACTTTTATAAATTATATTTTAAAATATAATTAAAGATTTTGATCTAAGGATGTGTGATGACGACAAATAAGCTGCTTAAAATTCCTATTTTGTTTCTACTCTTCTTGGGAGCTCTGTTTGCCAAAGAAGATGTGATTTTAAATAAAATAGTCACTTTGGATACCGGTTATTACGATGTTGAGGTGAAAGATTGTTACGCTTATGTGGCTACCAATAACGGACTTAAAGTTTTGGATTTAACCGACATCAAAAATATAAAACCGGTTAGTTTCGTGGATTCCAACGCTACCGCCGCTTACGATATAGCGATAGAGGGCGATATTTTGTATTTGGCCAATGCTTCAAGTATGAAAATCATAGATATTTCAAATCCGAATGACGTAAGAGAGATAGGAGAGTTTAAAAACGGAGCAAAAAGTATAATAGGCGTAGCGGTAAAAGAGGGAAATGTCTATTTAAGCGATTTTGATAACGGGTTTTATGTAGTGGATGTCAAAGATCCGTCAAATCCCGTGGAGATTGCAAACGTAAAAACTTCCGGAAATGCCAAAAAAGTGGCGATTGAGGGAGATAGAGCTTTCGTAGCCGACGGTCTTGACGGAGTTAAGGTGTTTGATATTTCAAACCCTTCCGATCCGAAGATAGTGGGCTCTTATAAAAGCGATATGAATGTGGTGGATCTGGTTGTGGATAAAAATCTTTTGTATATCGCTAATGAAAGTGAAGGTATAGAGGTTTTGGACGTTTCAGATCCTCTCGATATAAAGAGAATTTCTTTCTATTTCATAGAAAATTTCGGAGACAGCATCTATTCCGTTAAAAAGTATGCAGATAGACTTTTTGTCTCCAACTCCATTTCGGGACTTCATATTTTGGATGTTTCCGATCTAAACAATATAAAAGAGATAGCCAATTTCCAATCCGCATATTCCACTTTTAGCGCGGCTGTTTGTAAAGATAATATTTTGATTGCAAGTAACGGCGGTTTGAGTGTGGCTAAATTTGTAAAAGACTCTTTGGAAAAGATTTCGGAATATGAGACGGGAGGAAACAGCTGGGAGGTTGCGGTAAAAGATAATTACGCCTATACTATCAGCTGGAAATACGGTCTTAAAATTATCGATATAAGCGATATAACTTTTCCTAAAATAATTGGTAAATATAAAAGCGACTTTGCAACAGACATAGTTGTGGACGACAAATACGCTTACATAAGTAACGATTATGCCGGAGTGGATATAGTGGATATAAGCGATCCTAAAAATCCTAAACTTGTTTCGAATATCAAAACTCAAGGTGCTTGGAGTGTCGCTAAGGTAAAAGACGCTCTGTACGTTTTCGATCTTTATGAAGGCTTGATAATCGTCGATGTGTCAAATAAAAAAGATCCTAAAGTTGTGGATAAGATCTCTTTGGGAGAGAGATATAGAAGATTTTATGCTCATTTGGTATCTCCA
The DNA here is from genome assembly GCA_013154075.1 of Campylobacterota bacterium. Classification (GTDB taxonomy): domain Bacteria; phylum Campylobacterota; class Campylobacteria; order Campylobacterales; family JAADDG01; genus JAADDG01. Next base: position 5,823 of record JAADDG010000065.1, read on the forward strand.
TCTTACAATATGAGCGATTTTAAAAGAGATATGAAGATCAAAGACGGCAAACTATTCGTTGCGGCCGGAGATAAGGGTGTGGAGATATTCGATATCAAAAAGCCTCTAAGTCCGAGATTTTTAGCAAACGTAAAAACAAGTGCTGAAGCGGTCTCTTTGGGACTTTTGAATACTTATTTGTATGTGGCCGAAAAAGAGGAGGGAGTGGAGGTTTTCGACATCGAAGATCCTATAAACTATAAGGTTATAGACAAAATAGAGACTTTGGGAAAAGCTATGGATATAGGCTTTTACGACTCTTTACTTTTGGTTGCGGATGAGAATAAGGGATTGTCTTTCTTTCCTATTTCCAAAATTATGGAAAATGCTAAAGAGGAGAGCAAAGATTTCGTAATAGGTTACGATACTCTCTCTATCGACGTAAACGAAGATAAAGTTTTTATTGCGGATGAAAATGCGGGATTGATGATTTTTCAAATTATAGATTCCAAAAAGCTTGAGAAAATAGATAGATTTATAAACTTTTTGTATTTGAATATTTTAGAGAGAGAACCCGATAGCGAAGGGTTCGAGTTTTGGAAAAGAGAGCTTATAAAGGGGCAAAAAGCCGCCAAAGGGGTGGTTAAATTCTTTTTCGAGAGTGAAGAGTTTAAGTCCAAAAATTTAAGTGACGCCGAATTTATCAAAATTCTTTATAAAACTATTTTCCAAAGAGAGCCCGATATAGAGGGTGAGAAGTATTGGGAGAGTAAACTGGCTGAGAATATGAGCAGAGAAGATATAATAAACGCTTTTATAGAATCTCCCGAATTTGAAAAACTTCTAAAAAGTTTCGGTATCAATTAGAGAGTGAGAGAAAATCTCACTCTTATACCGTGAAAGTGGCTATTAGAGGTTTGTGATCGGAGCTTTGGCAAAACTCTAAAACTCTTTTATCTTTTAACTGCAACTCTTTATAAAAAATATAATCAAGCGGCTGTTTTAAAAGACTCTTTTTCTCTCCGTCCGTTGGAAAATTTACTTTTTTAAGTCCAAGATCGGTTGTGATTTGAGCTAATAAATCCACTCTTTTTTTATTCCATGTATTAAAATCCCCGGCTACTATCATAGGGCCTTTATGGTTTTTGCATACTTCTTCTATCTGTTTTAGTTGATAAGCAAATTTATCCGTCCTTACGAAATTTATCAAATGGACGTTTACTACTAAAAGGATTTGAAAATTATTAAGCAGATATTTTGTAGCCAAGATCATTTTGGGAGTTTTTAAGATAGGCTCCCTATGTTTGCTAAAATAGGATTTAAAATCCACTATTTTGCTTCTTGAGGCGTTAAGCAGGCCGAAATAGCGATGTTTGTAGGAGAAATTCGGGAAAAAAAGATATCCGTAATAGTGATATCCGATAGGATCTATATGAAAATTGGCTACACTCTCTTGAAGCATAATGATGTCGGGATGGTGCAAGAACATAATCTTTTTAAATTCGTTTTGCCAATGGGGTTTATCGTTTTGTTTATAGACGTTCCAGACCAAAACCCCTATATCTCTGTGATAGAGACTCTTTTTCGTTACGCTTTTTAGTAAAAGGGAGTTTCTTTTTTCTACTTTTATAAGAAATCTCTTATACATTTACAGTACCGGCGCCATTAATTTGAATATATTTTCATATAGTACTCCGAGTCTGTTTGTGGGTTTGATTCCTCTATCACATTGAGGAAATAGTTGCTCTATCCAGATCCTTAGAGTTTCGATGTTCTCTTTCGTATAAAAAAACGAAGCCGTTTCGAAATTGTAAAAAAAGCTTCTTATATCGAAATTGCTCGATCCCATTACGGCCACATCGTCAAATAGCATAGCCTTTGCATGAATCATTTTTGTTTTATATAACAAAATATCGATATTTTCGTTATAAAGCTCTCTTAAATATCCTCTTCTCGCAACATCCAAAAAGAAGTGATCCGATATCTTTGCGGTTATTATTTTTACGTCCACTCCTTTATGTTTGGCCACTATCAACGCATCAAGCAAAGAGTCGTCAGGAATAAAATATGGAGATACGATCCATACTCTTTTGGTAGATAGAAATATTTGAGCCAAAACGGCTTCATACAGAGCGTCTCTCTCCACATCGGGACCCGAAGGTACAACCTGAATTATACTTCCGTCATACTTTAGTTTGTCTAAAACTTCAAAGGGCGGATCGAGAGTCTCGCTTGTTTCAAACTCCCAGTCAAATTTGAAGATCTCAAGATAATGCATAGCGGCTCTCCCTTTGATGATAAAAGAGAGATCCACCCACATTTTCTTGTGAGGGTAGGGTGCCATATACTCTTTGGCTATATTCATTCCTCCGCTTAAAACCTCTTTGCCGTCCACTATGATCATTTTTCTATGATTTCTAAGATTTAGTTTCGAAGTTATCGGCTTTCTGATTATAGACAT
>JAADDG010000223.1 GCA_013154075.1 Campylobacterota bacterium
TTGTCATGGAGATGCCAAAGTATAGATTTCCGTCTCTAAGAGCCTTGATGCTCGATCTTTGGATAAAAACCAAAATGTATCTAAAAAAGGCCGGTACCTTCATAGCGGTAGCCGCCTTTATAGTGTGGTTTCTAAGCAGTTTCCCTCAAGATAAAGAGGTGGTGGCACAATATGAAAAGAAGATAGAATTGGCTCAAAACGTTCAAGAGAAAAAAGATCTCGAGACGGAACTAAACGCCTATATTTTGGAACACAGCTTCTTAGCGGACATAGGAAAAACTTTAGAACCCGTAATGAAGCCCATAGGATTCGATTGGAAGATGACGGTAGCCGCAATCTCAGGCCTTGCTGCAAAAGAGGTGATAGTATCCACTTTAGCCGTGCTATACCATAGCAGCGATACGGAAAAACATCTACCTCAAATACTTAGAGAAAAAATAAGCTTTGCCACCGCCATATCGATGATCATTCTAATAATGATCTACTCTCCGTGTCTTGCGGCGATGAGTACGTTTTATGCGGAGGTGCCTCAATGGGCATGGAGAACTTTCTATACGATCTACCCGAACGTCCTTGCATGGATACTCGCTTTCATAAGCTACCACATACTAACCTAACGCTTTCGCGTTAGGTTTTTCTCCTTTAAAACAAATAATTTACCTCAAATCTAAATTGGTTAAAAGATTTATCGAGTTTCTCTTTGCCTTTTATATCTACGACTCCCTTTTTCTGATCGACTCTCTCCGCTCTAAATTTCAAATAGAGCCCTTTTACGGATTTAACTTTTTGAAACAAACCGGCATAATATACTTTCGAATCAGGAGGTGTGGCCGATTTTTTATCGTCATAATCTTCATAAATATATTTCATCTCCCCTTCGGCTCCGTCCAAAATACCGAGTTTATCCAAATCGAAACCAACTTTTAGCATATAAGATTTGGTATCGGCATACCAATTTTTTCTGCTCATACCCCTCGAAAATCCGCTTGTAGGATGTCCTCTCCAAGGATTTACGATATCGCCTTTATCTTCCACTTCGGTATAACCTACTCTAAATAGCAAAGCTTTCGTTTTAAAATCAACTCTCACACCCAAAAGATAACTATCTAAAGAGTGTTTATCTCTATATCCGGCGGTTTTTTTCTCTATACTCGCTCCCCCGACCTCTCCGGCTCCGTCATCTATCTGTTTTATATATCTGATTCCCGGCACAACTTTAAAATTTTTATCGATTTTTATTCCGTAATGAGCTTCGGTGCTTATGAAATGAATAAGTCCGGGTACAGCCGTATAGTTTGCAAGAAGTTTTAAATTTTTAAAAGATTTACTTTTTACCTCAAAAATAATTAAAGAGTTCGAAGTGTCTTTGCCATGTTTTGAGAGTCTTTTATAACTAAGTCCCTCATGTGCTCCCGAATCGTCATTATTGGCATATTTGTTTCCCGAAGCGTCTTTATAGGTAATTACATCGTGAAAATCTTCATGATCCCTTAACTTTTGTTTCGTAAAATATGCAGCTTTCATAGTAGTTTTTGGAAAATATCCGCTCACTAACGACCAACCCTCAAAAGTATTCGGAATCATTTTGGAATCATTTGATTTTGCAAGAAGAGACTCGAAAATCTGTCTTCCGTATTTAACGGAAGTTTTATGATTTTTATATTCGATATAGGCTTGAGCTAAAGTATTTATAGAAAAACTCCCTCCTCTTGAAACTTTCAACTTAGAAAAAGTATCGGCAGCTTTTATATAAATAAAATCTTTCCTATCCATATGCCACGGATTTTGAGAAGTATAAAAACCTACACTCATACCGAAGCCTTTAAAATAGGCACTTTTATATATAACATTTCCGCCGACTCCTGCAGCCCAATTATCTTTGGTTTTACCCTTTATCTCCTTATCCCAATCCCACAAAAAAGTATTTAATCTAACTCTTCCGTAAAAAACTCCTTCTTTAAAAAGATCGCTTAAATTATCCACATCCTTTGGCAAAACTTTATACTCCAAAATATTATCGCTATCCAAAATTCTTTTCTCTTTAGCTAAAGTTCCGCTCTCAAGAGACAAAATCAAAGCGGCAACTAAACTTATCCTTATAATTTTCATTATAATCCTTTATATTTTTTACAAATTGTATCAAATTTTTAATTATTTCAGCTTTTATACAAAAGCTTTCAAAAAATATCGGATTATAATTTTTAGTAATATGTCCGATACTCTTTTTACTTTAAATTCTAAATTGAATTTTAATCCAATCTATAATAATATATATATAAGTTGTAAAAAAATAAAAAAGGAGTCTATCATAGAAAAGATTAAATATATCACAAAGATTCATAAGGTAGAGGGATTGAGCGATAGCGAAAAAGAGGCACTGCAGGAGGTTTCGAAAAAATATAAGTTTAGAAGTAACGACTATTATCTCTCGTTAATAGATTGGAATGATCCGAATGATCCTATTAGAAATATTATCATTCCGAAAGAGGATGAACTTCTCGATACGAGATACACGGAACTTGACGCTTCGGCCGAACATCTCTATACCGTAGCTAAAGGATTGGAACACAAATATAAAGATACGGCCCTTATCCTTTACAACGACGTATGCGGCGGATATTGCAGATTCTGTTTTAGAAAAAGGCTCTTTATAGACGATAACGACGATGTGGTAAACGATCTAACGGAAGCGCTTAAGTACATAAAAGAGCACAAAGAGATTCAAAACGTTCTAATCACGGGAGGAGATCCGCTCGTAGCTCCGGGAAGCAAACTAATAAAACTGTTAGACGAGCTTGCCAAAATAGAGCATCTGGATTTTATTAGAATCGGAACTAAAATGCTTGCTTTCAATCCGAGAGTATTTTTAAACGATACTCTGCTTGAAGGATTGGAGAGAATTAACAAAATCAAAAAAATCAAAATAATGGGTCATTTCAATCATCCAAACGAAATAACTTCTACAACAAAAGAGGTAGTGGATAAACTGAAATCTTTGGGACTAAACATTTACAATCAAACCCCTCTTATCAAAAACGTAAACGACTCGAGCGAAACGATAGCGAAATTACTAAAAGAATTGAACAAACTAAACATAATTCCCTACTATTTCTTTCAAATGAGACCTACGGCAGGAAACTTCTCATATGCGGTTCCTATCAAAAAGGGTATAGAAATTATCAACGAAGCTTACGCCTCACTGCCGGGACTCGTAAAAACGGCAAGATACGTAATGTCTCACAAAACCGGAAAGATAGAAATAGTGGGAAGCTATGAAGATAAAGTTATCTTAAAATATCATAGAGCCGCAAAAGAGGAAGATGCAAACAGAATTTTAATGTTTGAAAACAAAGAGGACGCCTACTGGCTTGAAGATTATCTGTAAAAGGGAGTAGATTCCCCTTTTCTCCCCCTCTTTCATTCCAAACTTCAAAAACCGTTCTTGTTAATATCCTTAACTTATGCTACCATTTAAAAAAACGAAAAAGAGTAAAAAATGCCCGAAATAGAAAAACTGATAGAACTTGCCAGACACAAGCACCAAATAGATTTAAAAAGAGGAATCAAAAAGTATATGGATACGAAATGGCTTTTGGATGAAATAAAAGAAGAGGTGGACGAAGTACGAAAAGAGATAAAAGAGAAAAACCGCCCTCTTTTGGAAGATGAGCTTGGGGATATTTTATGGAGTCTTTTTATATTGATGGCGAAATTGGAAAATGAAAAATATATAGAATCGTTTGATAAAGTTTTCAAAAGAGCGTTAAATAAATATACCCAAAGAATAACTCCTCTAAAAGGAGAAAAAGAGGATGATCGAAGATGGCAAGAGATCAAAGAGAGACAAAAAAGAGCTCTTCAAGAGGAGCTTAAAACTTTGAAAGGATAAATTATGCAAGAGGTTAGAAAAATTATAATATCCGGTTTGGAAATCCCTTTTTGGGATCTTGTGTGGTTTATGGTAAAACTCGCTTTCGCCTCTATTCCGGCTATGTTTATAGTCTATTTCATATGGATGGTGATAGAGCTATTTTTAGGAGGATTTTTCCATATGATAATGCCTATCTTATAAGAAGGGAGTTTTACTCTCCCCTCTTCTTTAGCCAGTTTACAAAAAATTCAAGCTGTTTTTTGGTAGATTCCTCTCCCGTTCCGCCTTCGGACTCTCTTGCATTCATGGAGTTTCTAAGAGATAAAACACTCAAAACATCTTCATCGATCCTATCGTCTATCTCTTTTAGCTTCTCTAAAGAAAGCTCGCTTAGATCCACTCCCTCTTCTTCCGCCTTGGCAACCGCTTTGCCGGTGATAAAGTGCGCCTCTCTAAAAGGTACTCCCCTCTCTACCAAATAATCGGCCAAATCGGTAGCGCTTAAGTGTCCTATCTTGGAAGCTTTTAGCATTTTATCGGAGTTTACTCTCATAGTTCTTAGCGTCTCTTTCAAAATCTCCAAAGATATCAGTGCCGTCTCGACGCTATCGAAAACTCCCTCCTTATCCTCTTGCATATCTTTATTGTAAGCTAAAGGAAGACCTTTTAAAACGGTAAGCAAAGAGATAAGATTTCCGTAACTTCTTCCGGTTTTTCCTCTAAGAAGCTCCGGAACGTCCGGATTTTTCTTCTGGGGCATGATGGAGCTTCCGGTAGAATACTCGTCACTCAAAGTAACAAATCCGAACTCATAGCTCGACCACAAAATAAGCTCTTCCGAAAGCCTTGAGATATGCATCATCAAAGTGGCTATATTAAAAAGAATCTCCAACGCAAAATCTCTATCGCTAACCGTATCGAGACAATTTACGCTAACGCCCTCAAAGCCAAGCTCCTTAGCCACAAACTCCCTATCTACCGGATGAGGAGTACCGGCAAGCGCCGCACATCCCAAAGGAGAGTAGTTGTTTCTCTCATAAGAGCTCTCAAACCTCTCTATATCTCTTTTAAACATCGAGGTGTACGCAAGCATATGGTAAGCGAAATTGATAGGCTGAGCGTGCTGGAGATGAGTCATTCCGGGGAGAATGGTTGAAGTGTGCTCTTTTGCGATATCCAAAATAACTTTTATAAGCTCTTCTATTTTAGATACTATCTCTTTATCGCTTCTTAAAACATAGAGTCTGAAATCCAAGGCCACCTGATCGTTTCTGCTTCGAGCCGTATGAAGCTTTTTGCCGGTATCTCCTATCAGCTCTATAAGCCTTTTTTCGATAGCCATATGGATATCTTCATCCCCTATATCGAAGATAAATTTCCCCTCCTCTATCTCTTTTTCTATTTTTTCAAGACCCTCTTGTATGCTTTTTGCCTCATCATCGCTTAAGATTCCCTGCTTTGCAAGCATTTTCGCATGAGCGACGGAGCCTTTTATATCCTCTTTGTAAAGCTTTCTATCAAAAGGGAGGGAAGCGTTGAAAAGATCCAAAAGTTTGCTTCCCTCTTTGCTAAATCTGCCGGACCAAAGTTTAGCCATTATTTTCCTTATAGCTGAGGACCGGCTTTTGAATAGTCAAAATCCGCATCTTTTGTTTGATATTTTTTGAAATTCTCTATAAAAAGCTTAGCTAAATGGTTTCTTGTTCTGATATATTCGTCCTTATCCGCCCATGCGTTTTTAGGATTGAGTATTTTTGGATCTACACCTTTTAGAGTCTTTGGAAAATGGAGTCCGAAAACATCCGTCTTATCAAACTCGCTCTCTTTTATACTTCCGTCAAGTATGGCGTTTATACAAGCTCTTGTAGCTTTTAGATCCATTCTTTTACCAACACCGTAAGCTCCTCCGGTCCAACCGGTATTTACAAGATAAACGTCTACGTTGTGTTTTTCTATCTTCTCTCCCAAAAGCTTAGCGTAAACGGTAGGATGAAGAGGCAAGAAAGCCTCTCCGAAACATGCGCTGAAAGTAGCCACGGGCTCTGTTATTCCCCTCTCGGTTCCCGCAACTTTCGCGGTATATCCGCTTAGAAAATAGTACATAGCCTGCTCTTTCGTAAGTTTGGATACCGGAGGCAACACCCCAAAAGCGTCCGCACTCAAAAAGATAATATTTTTAGGATGAGGCCCCATTAGGCTCTCTTCATGATTTACGATATGAAAAATCGGATAAGAGACTCTCGTATTTTCGGTTTTCGAAGCGTCGTTGAAATCTACTTTTCCGTTTTCGTCCGCAACTACGTTTTCCAAAAGGGCGTTTTTCTTGATAGCTCCGTAAATCTCAGGCTCTTTCTCGGGATCCAAACCTATACACTTAGCGTAACATCCGCCCTCAAAATTAAAAACTCCCTCATCGTCCCATCCGTGCTCGTCATCTCCGATAAGCCTTCTGTTAGGATCGGCGGAAAGCGTGGTTTTTCCCGTTCCGGATAGTCCGAAAAACAGAGCCGTATCGTTATCTTTTCCGATATTTGCGGAACAGTGCATAGGAAGTTTTCCCTCAAGAGGCAGCCAATAGTTCATCATAGAAAAGATTCCCTTTTTCATCTCTCCGCCATACCATGTTCCGCCGATTATCGCTACATTGTCCTCTATATTGAAAACTACGAAAACTTCGGAGTTTAGTCCGTGCTCTTTCCATTTTTCGTTAGTTACCTTAGCGGCGTTATACATAATGAAATCGGGCTCGAAATCTTTAAGCTCCTCTTCGGTAGGTCTTATAAACATATTTTTTACAAAGTGAGCTTGCCAAGCTATTTCGGTAACTACTCTGATCTTCTTTCTGCTGCTTTTGCTCGCTCCCACAAAAACATCCATTATATAGATCTCTTTTCCGGAAAGCTCATCTCTTGCCTTTTGCAAAAGCTCCTCATAAATCTCTTTGGAAATAGGCTGATTGATCTCTCCCCAAGCTATATGTTTTTCTGAAGGAGGCTGTTTTACGAAATATTTATCTTTAGGACTTCTTCCGGTGAAAATTCCGGTATCCACCATCACGGCACCCAAATCCGAAAGCAATCCCTCTTTTTTCTCAAGCTCATGCTGATACAAAAGCTCATAGCTTGGATTATGATAAATTTTTTTAATGTTTTTTAATCCTAATTTTTCCAAACCTTTAATTTCTGACATTTTTTAATCTCCCCAAATTGATTTAAACTTCTTTATTAAATTTTAAAAAACTGACAACAATATACCCGCCGCTATCGCGGAACCTATCACTCCCGCCACATTAGGCCCCATCGCATGCATCAAAAGCACATTAGTAGGATCTTCCCTCATAGACTCCTTATTCACCACTCTCGCCGCCATAGGCACGGCACTTACACCGGCGGCTCCAATTAGCGGATTAATTTTATCTTTACTAAACTTATTCAAAACTTTAGCCATCAAAACTCCGGCCGCGGTTCCTATCGCAAAAGCAAAAAGTCCCAAAACCAAAATACCCAAAGTCTTGGCATCTAGAAATTTATCGGCCGCCAATTTAGACCCAACGGCCAATCCCAAAAAAATAGTCACTATATTTATCAAAGAGTTTTGCATGGTATCGGAAAGTCTTTGAGCGACTCCCGACTCTTTTACGAAATTACCGAACGTAAAAGCCCCCACCAACGGAGTCGCTTCCGGAAGCAGAAGAATACAAAGCACTAAAAGCATCAGAGGAAAAACTATCTTCTCAAGCTTAGATACCTCTCTAATCTGCTTCATCTTTATCTTTCTCTCCTCTTTAGTGGTAAGAGCTCTCATAATGGGAGGCTGAATCACCGGCACCAAAGCCATATAAGAGTATGCGGCCACCGCTATGGCTCCAAGCAGATCGGGAGCCAAATTCGCCGCCACATATATGGAAGTGGGACCGTCAGCCCCTCCTATGATGCTGATAGCCGAAGCCTCCCTCAAAGTAAAATCGAAAATATCGGTAAACTGAGAGAGCGCCACGGCTCCTACCAGCGTTCCGAAAATCCCAAACTGTGCGGCGCCGCCCAAAATAGCCATTTTGGGATTTGCAAGCAGAGGTCCAAAATCGGTCATAGCGCCCACACCCATAAAAATTATAAGAGGAAAAAATTCGTTTTCTATACCGGCATGATACAAAACGCCCAAAAGTCCGTGCTCTCCCGTGAAATTGACTATCGGAATATTCGCCAAAAGTCCCCCGAAACCTATAGGAATAAGCAAAAGAGGCTCAAAACCTTTGGCTACGGCAAGATAGAAAAGTACAAAAGATATGATTATCATTATCACTCTGCCGTAACTTTGAGAAAATTTGCTTATCTCCTCCCCTTGGCTATTTTTCACTCCCTCTCTTGGATTTAGGA
>JAADDG010000190.1 GCA_013154075.1 Campylobacterota bacterium
GCGTTTTCTATCATATATCCGCTTCTTCTGGTATCTTTTCCCACTATCAAAAGATTGGATACGGCATTTTTCCTAAAATATATTCCCGCAGCCATCGCAAGTCTCATCGCAAGATAAGCCGTAAGTTTTTCTCCGGCTTTTCCCCTCACACCGTCAGTCCCGAAAAGTCTCATACTGTCACCTCTAAAAGAATTTTTGAATTATTATGCCACATAATAGGCTAACTCCTCCTTTAATTCCGTTTGAGCCTCTTTTTTTATCTTTTCTATAAGATCGTAAAATCTCTCTTCTATCTTCTTTTCGGCATCCATCTCTCCGCTATAGTGAAAATAGCCTTCATAAAAATATCTCTCCTCTATCTTTAGTTTAAACGCAAGCTCTTCATCCTCCCAAAAAAGAGGATGAATGTTTACCAAATCCCCTCTCTCAAGCTCACCGCTTTTTGTGATAAAAGAGATTCTATTTTTGGAAATTTCCACGATCCAAGCCTCATATCTCGAAAACTCTTTAATACAATTTATATAGAGAGGATATTTCGGTTCCACTCTCAAATCATCCATCCTTTTATAAAAGGAGGTATCGAAATAGTATCTTAAGTTTTTCAAAATCACCGTACCGTTTAGAAAATTTACGGTATCCACTTCCCCTCTTAAGTTTTGAGGAAAAATATCGCCTTTTAAAATAAAGGCTCTTTTTTGAATTTTCATAGCCATAAGCTGAATATTTAGAGTTTTCAAAACCACCATATCATCTTCAAATTCTAAAATTTCCGCTCTGCTTCTTATCGGAACGCCTCTATAGAAATTCAAAATCTCTATCTCTCTATCATCTCTTCTGGCCATATCCAAAAGCTCGAAAAGAGAGAAAGTCTTATTGAATTTGACGACCTCTTTTAAAGATTCTCTCTTTTTAGTCTCATTTTTATTCAAAAAAGTATAGATCTTATCGGCAAATTCCAAAATCTCCTCTCTACTTCCCTCTCCCCCGAATTCCTTTATCTTTCTATCCAAAAAATCCAAAAAATCCTTTTTGGAATTCTCTTTTATCATAACGGCTTCCTCTAATCTGCTCTCCATTTCAAACCTTTAATTTTGAAAGTTCCAAAACTATTTTGGTCCCCACACCTTTTTTGGAATCGATATGCAAAGAGATAAAATTCTCGTCACAATAGGATTTAATTATGCTAAGACCTATTCCATAACCCTCTTTTTTGCTATCACTTTGATAATATCGGTCAAAAATTCTAAATATTTCCTCTTCATCCATTCCTATACCGCTATCTTCCACTATCAGTTTACAATTTTGCAACACAACCTTTACAAAACCGCCCTTTTTGTTATATTTAACGGCATTAGAGAGCAGATTGTCTATAACTTTCGTAAATCCTCTTTTATCGGCAAAAATATGGCAAGAGCTTAAATCCTTCTTAAATTCAATATCTTTAGCTACATCCAAAAAGTGCTCCAAACTCTCCTCTATTACCACTTTGGCATCGAAAGTCTCTTTATAAGAAGAGTCTATCTCCTTTTTTATCAGATAATCCACATCCTGATATAGCAGATAGAGTTTCTTGGAAGCCTCTTCGATTCTTTGAAGTCTTTTTAGATTTTTGGGATCCCTCTCTTTTCTCTTAAGCATCGAAACGTTAGCTTTGATCGTATTTATCGGAATGTTCAGTTCATGAAGAGTATCTTTCAAAAGTCTATCTAAAGCTTTGGAGGTATCGAACATCGGTTTTAGAGCAAATTCCGCTATAAAATAGCCCCCGGCTATGGAAAAGGAAAGAATGAAGAGAGCAAGAATGAATATATTTTCAAATATACCGCTTTTGGACAGATAATAGAATAAAAAAAGCGAAATAGAGATCCATACCGCAAAAAAGAGAATGACTTTGTATAAAGCGGCTTTTTCCCTATTTTTCAAATTTATATCCGATGCCTCGAACGTTTTTTATAGTATCTTTTGAAAAAATCTTTTTAAGATTATTGATATAAACTCTTATAGCCCCGAAACTCGGCTCCTCTCCGCCGCTCCAAAGAGTCTCCAAAATCATCTCTTTTGTTACGACTTTTCCTCTGTTTTTAATCAGAAGAATAAGAAGTTGAATATCTTTTAGATGTAAATCGATAGGTTCTCCGTTTTTGTAAAGCTGCTTTCTTTTTATATCGAGAGTGAACTCATCATCTATCTTTAAAAGATTCTCTTTTTCACTCTTTCTCAAGATAGCGTTCACTCTAATCAAAAGCTCTTCGAGCTCGAAAGGCTTTCTTATATAGTCGTCCGCACCCGCCAAAAAACCTTTGGAGAGATCCTTTAGGGAGGTTAGAGAGGTGATGAAAATAGCCGGGGTTTCGTTCCCGGAATCTCTAAGAAGTTTCAAAAAATCGAAACCGTTTAAATGGGGAACTTTCACATCCAAAAGCATCAAATCGAAATTCTCTTTATAAATAAGACTCAAAGCGCTCTTGCCGTCCCCCACGCTCTCTACTTCAAACCCCTCCTCTTCCAAAAAGTCGCATAAAGTATCGCAAAAAAGCTCATCGTCTTCCAAAAGAAGAATCTTATGAGACACTCTCTATACTCCAGCCGATTTTTTCACCCGCAAACATAGGCACTACGTTTTTAAAACTATTTGGAACTTCATACTCCTCTTTGACTAAAACCACCTCTTTTTTAGGAGGATTTAGAGAGTAGATCTCTTTTGCGTTATCGCTTACGAATTTTTGCAGATTTTCCAAAACTCCCGCTTTCTCAAAAAGATCGCACAACGCCTGCAAAGCTATCGGAGCGGTAAATACGCCGGCCGCACATCCGAAAGACTCTTTCTTATCCACAGGATGAGGAGCGCTGTCGCTTCCGAACATCACTTTAGGATGGGCGCTAAAAGCGACTTTTCTCAAAGCCATCCTATCTTCTGGCCTTTTTGCTATAGGTTTGCAAAAAAGGTGAGGTCTCAAAAGTCCTCCCGCCACATCATCCAACGTAATATAGAGATGGTGAAGAGTGATAGTAGCGTAGAGATTTTCATATTTATCGAGTAATGAGACGCTCTCTTTTGTGGTGATATGCTCCATAACGATTTTTAATTTCGGAAAATTTTTGGCAAGATCCTCATAAACGCTCAAAAACTCCCTCTCTCTATCCATCACGAACCCCTCGCTTTCGCCATGCACGCAAAGAGGGATCTCAAGCTCGCTCATCGCCTCCAAAACAGATCCCAAAGAGCGACTATCCACACTCAAAACACCGTCTTCACTGTTGGTGGTGATACCCGCAGGATAGAGTTTGATAGCGGTTATGTACTTTTTGGCCTCTTTCAAAAAATCGTAATCGTAATCGTTTTTGAAAAATAGCGTCATATAAGGCTCGAATCTCTCCTTGCCGACAGCTTCCAAAATCCTCTCTTTATAACTCCTCACATCCTCTACGGAGGTTACGGGAGGCACCAAATTTGGCATAATCAAAGCGCCGCTAAAACTTTTAGCACTAAGAGGGGCCACCACCTTTAGCATCTCTTTGTCTCTTAAATGCAGATGCATATCCAAAGGATCTTTTAAAACGACTCTCAAATCTTTTCCTTTGCCATTTTTATAAGCTCGTTTAGCTTCTCTTCATAAAGTTTCGCTTTCTCTTTATCTTTTGATTCGAACCTCGTAACCAAAATAGGCGTGGTATTGGAAGCTCTAACAAGCCCCCATCCCTCATCAAAAACCACTCTTATTCCGTCTATCTCTATAATATCTTTGATTTTCGGGAAATCTTTGGGAGGATTTTTCAAAAGCTCTTTTAAAACCTCTATGATTTTAAATTTGCTCTCTTCAGTAGCTTTTACCTTAATCTCTTCGGTGGAGTAGATTTTTGGAATCTTTTTCATCTCCTCTTCGAGATCTATCCCTTTGCTATAAAGCTCCAAAACCCTAAAAGTGGCGTAAATCGCATCGTCATACCCGAAATAGCGATCGTTAAAAAAGATATGGCCGCTAACTTCCGCCGCCAAATCGGCATCAAGCTCTTTTAACTTCACCTTCAGATTGCTATGTCCCGTTTTATACATATAGGCTTTGCCTATCTTGTTGATCTCGTCATACATCGTTTGAGAGCATTTCACCTCTCCGACAACTACCGGATTTTCCATCCCCTTAGCAAACAGCAAAGCAAGCTCGTCGCCCTTAATATTGTAATTTTTGGTCAAAACGGCTATTCTATCGGCATCTCCGTCATACGCAAACCCCACATCGGCCCACTCTTTTATAAGCTTTTTTATATCTTTCAAATTCTCTTCAATAGTTGGATCGGGATGGTGATTTGGAAAATTGCCGTCAGGCTCGCAGTATAGAGTTTTGGCGTTTAACTCAAGTTTTTTTATAATATCCTCCAAAACGACTCCCGCAGCTCCGTTTCCGCAATCAAAAGCTATTTTCCTATCAAGCCCTCTTAAAAACTCAAACTCGTTTACCATAAAATCCACATATTTGCTCTTTGCGTCTATTTTCAAAAAGGAGCAGTCATCCTCTATCTCTATAGAGGAATTTGCCAAAATCTCGTCTCTCAAAGAGTAGATGTCATCTTTGAAAAAGGGCTTTTTATCGATAGTGATTTTAAATCCGTTGTACTCTTTTGGATTGTGAGAGCCGGTTATCATAACGGAAGCCGAAGGAGTGATACCGTCGAAATCTATAAAGTTTGAGAAGTAGTTTACGGGAGTCGGGACAAGTCCCATATTCAAAACTTTAACTCCCGCTTTGTTAAAACCGCTGCAAAGATACTTAAAGAGCTGTGGAGAGTGAAGTCTCGCATCGTAACCGACAGCGACGAAATCCCCTACCTTTTTTACTCTTTTGCCAAGAAAGTATCCTATAAGCTTGACGCTTCTTTCATTTAGCTCCTCGCCTACTATTCCCCTTATATCATACTCTCTAAAAATAGATCCCTTCATTACTAAAGAGCCTCTTCGTCCTCTTCTCCGGTCCTTATTCTAATAACTTTCTCTATATCGCTTACGAAAATCTTACCGTCTCCTATTTTACCGGTTCTTGCCGCTTTTACGATAGCCTCTATCACCTCTTGGGCATTTTCATCTTTTACGATAGTCTCTATCTTGATTTTCGGAAGAAAATCGACAACATACTCGGCCCCTCTATAAAGCTCCGTATGTCCTTGCTGTCTTCCGTAACCTTTCACCTCCATAATGGTCATACCGTTTATACCCATCTCGCTAAGAGCGTCTTTTACGTCTTCCAACTTAAAAGGTTTTATGATCGCTTCTATCTTTTTCATTTAGCCTCCTTTTTAGATTTGTTGTTTTTCTCTTCATTATCATCTACGATATAAGCTTTTTTGATTACCACTTTCTCTATCGGCCTGTCATACTGTCCGGTTTTTACGTTATTTATTTTCAAAACCACATCATACCCTTTCACCACTCTTCCAAAGATGGTATATCCGCCGTTTAACCAAGGGGCCGGAGCTACCGTAATGAAAAACTGGCTTCCGTTGGTATTTGGGCCTCTGTTTGCCATAGCCAAAAGTCCGGGTTTATCGAAAACTACGTTCGGTTTAAACTCATCCTTGAAAGGTTTGCCCCAGATAGACTCTCCTCCTCTTCCGGTTCCCGTAGGATCTCCTCCTTGAATCATGAAATTTTTTATCACTCTGTGAAAAATAGTGCCGTTATAGTATCCTCTTCTAACCAAAGAGGTAAAATTCTCGCAAGCTTTAGGAGCTACGTCCCAAAAAAGCTCAAGCTCTATCTTTCCTTTGTTGGTATCCAAAACTACATGAGAAGGTTTGCTATCAACCGCATATAGCAAGGATCCCAAAAGAAATATCGCTAAAAACAGAAATCTCTTCATCTTCTCCCTTTCGTTGAAGTTAGGCTATTTTAACAAAATTAAATCTTTCTCGCAATAAACATCGTAGAGATATCCATCGAGTAGCCTTTTGCCTCCAACACCTCAAAACCGCTTTTTTGAAGCTCGTCTATTAGCATCTCTTTTGTTAGAAAATTTTCGATGGAGTTTGGAAGATAGCTGTAAGCTTCATAGTTTTTGGAAAGAAGTCCTCCTATCAGCGGCAGAACCTTTTTCATATAAAAATCTCTGATTTTAGAGATAAAAGTCTCCTCTTTTAGTTTCGTAAACTCCAAAATCACAAGCATTCCGCCCTCTTTCAAAACTCTCGCAAACTCCTCCAAAGCTTCCACTCTATCCACAACGTTTCTAAGACCGTAAGAGATGCTCACTATATCCACGCTCTCATCTTCCAAAGGCAGATCTTTAGCCTCTCCTTTTACGAATTTCGCGTTTATACCTTTCGATTTCGCAACTTCAAGCATCCCCTCGGAGGGATCTATTCCTATGATCTTTTTGATTTTTATTCCGTTTTTTTCGGCTCTTTTATCCCAATAGATACACATATCGCCCGTTCCGCAAGCGACATCGGCGATCAAATCGAGATCTTTTTTGCCATAATATTTGAAAGTTTTATCGCAAGCTTTTTTTCTCCAGCTCTTATCCACTCCGAAACTCAAAACCCTATTTGCCAGATCATAAGTCTTTGCGATCTCATCGAACATATTTACGATTTTTTTCTGCTTATCCAAACCTTTTCCTCTCTTTTTAGGTAATGGTAGCGAATTAGGAGTTAGATTTTATTTAAGCAAAAGAAGATATCCGTTTGAAATCTTTTTTATCGAATATCTATAATTGCCGTCAAGCTCGAAAACGACTCTAAAATAGTTGGTATGATTTCCCACAACTATCTTTTTTACAAACGAAACCTTACCGACTCTTATAATTTTACTCTTGATATCCACCAAATTATAAAAATCCATCACTATTTTATATGGTTTTGCGATCATAAAATCTCTAATTTTTCTATTTTTGGTAAATAGATAGATCTTGTTTCCTTCCAATTTGACGGTTAGAAATCTATTGATTTTAATCGTTTTAGAGGAGATCTTGGAAGATTTTTCCTTTTTTGTAGAAGCTTTGGGCAGTTTTTTTGGTTTTGGTGCAGACTTTTGCTCAGCACTCTTTTGCTCTTTTTTTACCTCTTTAATCTCTCCCTTTTTAGCCTCTTTGGAGGTTGTAGTTTCGGAAGCGTTTGAATCTTTAAAAAGAATCTCCTCTTTTTGAGCGATAACCAAAGGTTTATGCCAATCGATACTCTCGTTTATAGAGATCTTTTTTAAAGATTCGCTACCATCGACATTTTGATATTTGATAACGATCTCTTTTAAAACTCTCGCACTGCTTGGCAAAGATATCTCTTTGGAGGAAAAAGGGGGATAGGTTTTTGTTTCGTTTGTAGCCTCTTCGAATTTTTTGATAATTTCGGCCGGAACGAAAGGGTTCTCTCTCGCAAACAAAAAAACGGATAAAATCGTAAAAATAATCGTTTTTTTCATCTTTTAGTATCCGGTAAAGCTATCTGTTTTAGCTCAAAATATTTTCTTTGGAGCCTCGCATTTTCATCTTTTAACTCATCGGTCTTTTTTTGAAGAACTTCTCTTTGATTTTGAAGATTCAAAAGAGTCTCCAAAGAGTTCTCTCCAAAGAGAAGATTACCGATATAAACTCCAAGCATCACCACCAAGATAATAAGAGCGGCGGCTTTTAGATAGAAGCTGCCGTCTCTTTTTCTCTCGAACTCTTCATAATTTAATAGATCGTCTCTTATATCTTTCATTTCTTAAAATAGAGTTTTTCCTATATATTCGCCGTATCCTATCTCTCTTTCTATATCGAGAAGTCTGTTATATTTAGCCGTTCTCTCACCTCTTGCGGGAGCTCCCGTTTTTATTTGAGCGGTATTTAGAGCAACCGCCAAATCGGCTATGAAAGCATCCTCGCTCTCTCCGCTTCTATGGCTCATTACGCAGTTATAACCGTTTCTTTGAGCAAGCCTTACCGTCTTCATAGTCTCGCTAACCGTTCCTATTTGGTTAGGCTTAATCAAGATGGCGTTTGCTATGCCCTTTTCTATACCTTCGGAGAGTATTTTCTCATTCGTTACAAAAAGATCGTCTCCCACAAGCTGAACTTTATCTTTTAGTCTATCAGTTAGCTTCTTCCAGCCGTCCCAATCGTCTTCCGCCATTCCGTCTTCGATAGATACGATAGGATATTTGTTTACGAGATTTTCATAAAAC
>JAADDG010000187.1 GCA_013154075.1 Campylobacterota bacterium
TCATAGGCGCGGGAGCGAGCGCCCTCTTTGGCGCCTGCAGATACAAAGATAAAAATATAGCTTTGATAGATAAAAACCCAAAAATAGGAGCCAAGTTAGAGATATCCGGCGGAGGCAAATGCAATCTTACGAATAGAGTTCTCTCTTATTCAAACTATTTTCCAAAAAGCTCTTTTGTAAAAGAAGTTCTAAATAGATTCTCAAACAAAGATCTCTTAAACTTTTTAAAACAAAGAGGTCTAAACCCCGTCCTTAGAAAAGAAAATCAATATTTTTGTCCAAAAAGTTCCCTTGAGCTTTTAAATATTTTTAAAAAAGAGCTATCAAACATCCCGATATTTTTAAACCATACCGTAAAAAATATCTATAAAGAAAAAGATCTATTTATAATAGAGACGGATAAAAATATTCTAAAGAGCGAAAAAGTGGTAATCTCAAGCGGGGGATTGAGCTTTCCTAAACTTGGAGCTACCGATATAGCATTTAAAATAGCTAAAAATTTCGGCCACACCATCTATCCTCTAAGACCCGCTCTTGTAGGATTTACCGTTCAAAAAGAGGAGTTTTGGTTCAAAGAGTTAAGCGGAATATCGATAGAGAGTCTTGTTAGAGTAGAAAACAAAACATTCAAAGACAATATCCTCTTTACACACAAAGGCATAAGCGGTCCTGCGATCCTAAACGCTTCATTGTATTGGGAGAGAGGCAAAATAGATATAGATTTTCTGCCTAATTTCGATCTGAATCTAAAACCTTCCAAAAAACAGATAAGTTCGATTTTACCTCTTCCAAAAAGATTTACAAAAAGATTCTTGCAAGAAATCTCTCTACAAGACAAACCGATAGAAAAATTATCGAAACAAGATATGAAAAAACTAAAAATCCTAAAAAACTACTCCTTCTCCCCTGCCGGCACTTTCGGATTTTCCAAAGCGGAAGTCACAAAAGGAGGTATTGATCTAAACGAAATAGATATCGATTCGATGATGAGCAAAAAAGAAAAAAATCTCTTTTTTATCGGAGAGTGCCTAAACGCCACGGGAGAGCTCGGCGGCTACAACATCCAGTGGGCTTTTAGCTCCGCTTTCAATTTGGAGGCATTTTGAAAAATATAGATAGAGGCGTAATTTTCATGTTTCTAAGCTCCCTGATAGGAGCCCTAAACGGAGCTATCGCAAAACTTCTATCACAAGATATAAGCTCTTTGGAAATAGTCTTTTTTAGAAATCTATTTGGAGTATTTTTCATCTTAGCCACCCTAAAACACACTCCCTCCACACACAAAGGCGGAAAGCCTTGGCTTTTGGTTTGGAGAGGGATTTTCGGATTCAGCGCTCTTTTGCTGTTTTTCTATACGATCTCATCCATCCCTTTGGGAGAGGCCATCACCTTAAATAAAACCTCCCCTCTATTTGTGGCTTTGCTATCTTTTTGGATACTCAAAGAAAAACCGACTCCAAAATCGATACTTGCTCTAATAGCCGGATTTGTGGGAATCGTTTTGATTACCAAACCTTTTGGAATCTCTTTTAGCGTAGCTCATATACTTGGAGCGATAGGAGGCTTTTTGGCGGCGGCTGCCTACACGACAATAGGGAAAATAAAAGATATTTACGATTCAAGAACTATCGTACTATCTTTTATGACTACCGGCGTAATAGCTCCGTTGATACTTTTTGCGATCTCCTCCTTTTATGCGCCAAAAGAGCTTAGTTTCATGCTCTCTCCCTTTCAAACCCCTTCATCTTTGAAAGTGTGGCTGTTACTGTTTGCTTTGGGTATCACCGCTACTTTATCTCAATATTTCCTAACCAAAGCCTACAGCTCCTCTCACGCCTTCATAGTGGCTACCGTCAGCTACGTAAATATCCCTTTTGCCATATTTTTCGGCTTTTTGCTCGGAGACTCCATCCCGGATACACTGACGATAATCGGCATATTCTTGATAGTCGCCGCCGGCATAGCGGTAAAGAGCGGCAAGTAAAAATTCCTACATTTTTTACGATATAAAAAGAAAAGGAGCTTTCATGAAAGCCTTATTGATCGCTATATTTTTATCTCTCCTATCTTTTGCAGATACTCAAAATATAACCTACGAAGAGAAATTGATAAAAAACAGAGCACACAAACAAGAAATAAAAGGAATCTCCAAACACCAAAGAAAGCTCTACTACTACGCGGATGATAAAACCATAGAAAAAGAGCTGAAAAAAGAGAAAAAGATAATCAAGGTAGCAAGCCCCACAATCTCCAAAAACTCCAAAGCAAGAGAGATGCAAATATACGTAAAAACCAAAAAACCGATAATAGCCAAAAAAGTAAACAAGATAGAGATAGCCTCCCCTACGATAGATCACAGATCAATGCTAAAAAAGATAGAAGTAAATCTAAATCTAAAAAAGGTTGAAATAAAATGAAAAAATCGATCTATTTTCTACTAATATCATCGCTTTTTGCTACCGATATCAAACTAATCAAAAATTCCGCTTTAATCTTTTATCAAGGAAACAGAAAAGAAATAATAATTTTAAGAAATGTGGAGCAAATGGAAGCCAATATAAAAAGAAAGAGAGTGGACGTTACGCTCTTTTTGGTATCCGGTAAAAGCATATCTTTAAAAAATCTCTCTTTTAAAGCTTATAAAAACTTAGAAAATACGCTAACGAACAATACGATGAGAATACTAAAGGAGATAAAATAAAACCTAAATAAACCGATATAAGGTATATAAATTTTACAAAAGGAGAACATAAATGAAAAAATTTACTAAAATAGCTCTCTCTTGCGCTTTGATCTCTTCCGTATCTTTTGCTATGAGTCAAGGAAACGGCGGCTCTCACGCATCTTCGGAAGTTAGAGGAAGCGTTATCAAAAATCAAGTATCTATGGAAAAAATCCAAACTTCCAAAAACTCACAAGCCGTAATCGGCAGTACCGACGTCAAAAAAAGCGCGATTCAAACTTCCAAAATAAACAACGAAGGCAGAACCTACAACGTAAAAGTGGGTAAAAACGCAGGCGCTCAAATAGGTAGCGTAAAAGTGGATGCAAGCGTAATTCAAAAATCAAAAATAGACAACTATTCAGACGCCCAACATATAAAAACGGGCAAAAACTCAAGAGCTCAAATCGGAACCGTAGAGATTCAAAAAAGCTCCGTAAAAAGCAGCACCGTATCAAACGACTCTCAAGCCTACCACATAAAAACGGGCAAAAACAGCGCAGCCGTTATCGGTAGTACGAACATAAACAAAAGCTTCGTAAAAGCAAGCAAAATCAAAAACGAATCCGCCGCAATAGACGTAAAAACTTCTAAAAACTCCGTAGCCGTAATCGGTAGCACCGACATCAAAAAAAGCGATGTTCAAAGATCGAAAATATCCAACAAATCATATGCCGGAGAGGTTAGAGTAGGCAAAAACGCAAAAGCTCAAATAGGCTCCATAGAGATCCAAAAAAGCAACGTCTATAACTCCACAATCAAAAACAAATCTTGCGCTTCAAACGTAAAAGTGGGCAAAAACTCCTCTTTGGAAGCCGGAAGCATAAACATCAAATAAAAAAGGGCCTCTTTAGGCTCTTTCAATAAACTCCTCTTTTTTCCGATTTATACTCAAAAGCTTCTTTCTTTATCAAAGGAACGAATTATGAAAAAACACTCGATAATTTTAAGCCTATGTACGTGCGTTTTGCTATTTAACGGCTGTATGCCCGATATCTCTCCGCCTATCTCCAAAAAGGATCTAAAGATACGATCCCCTTTCGAAGAGAGCACGAGATATTCGCACGCACTAAGGAAACTTGGCAAAATGATAACGGCTTATGAGGGAGATCCGGTAAAAATCCAAAGCAAACCGATAATAAACTCCACAAGCAGTCCCAACGAACTTCCTCAAGATATTTCAAGAATGCTAATTACGGCTATCAACAAAATAGGAGAAAACGTCATCTACGTCCCCTACGATCCCCAATACATTCTAAACGAAGCTCAAACGGGAGCTCAAATCAATAGAATTCTACCCGATATCGTAATTTCCGGAGCCATAACCGAATATGACAAAAACGTAATAGAGCGAAAAAAGGGAATAAACGTGGATCTGGCTTTCGGAGAGGGAAAAGGGGAAACGGACGTGGGATTTTCTCAAGATCACGCAAAAAGCAATACGAAAATATCTTTGGATCTTCAGCTTCTAAACTACTCCAATATGACGATGTTTCCGGGCATTCAGACGGAAAACAGCATCATAATCTATAAAAATCTAAAAAACAGAGAGTTTGGATTTTCCATTTTCGGAAACGGCCTTGGACTAAACGGAAGCATAGGCGTAAATCAGGGCAAACATGAAGCTTTAAGACTTCTTGTAGAATTTAGCATTTTGGAGCTTATAGGCAAGTATTACAACATCCCCTATTGGAAACTTTTGCCTCACGGAAAAGAGGATCAAGACGTAATTTATAGAGAGAGAATCAAATTTAGAAAAATCCAAAAAGATAGAAAAGTGGCTACGGCACTTATTCAAAGAATGCTCTATCTTCACGGATATAATGTAACCGTAAACGGAAATTACGATCAAAAAACGGTAAAAGCATTGAAAAGTTATGCAAAAGATTACAAAAGTAAAGTCAAGAAACTCGGAATAAACGAAGATACTTACATATCTTTGTATCTAACCCTTCCCGTACAAAAAGCCGCGGCCATAGTGGAGAGAGAGAGATTTTTACGATAATCTCTCATTCGCTCTTTCTAAAGATATACTCCTCATCGTAAGAGAGCCTATTTATATACTCTCTTTTTACCGAAGTTAGCACGAATCCCGGATTTTTCAAACCGAAACTTTTAGATAAATTCTCTATTCTTCTTATGAAACTCTTTTGGCTAAACTCCGACTTTAATACAAAGATAGAGAGATCGCACTCTTTCAACAACACAAACGAATCGTTGGTAACATCTATTGGCGTCGTATCCACAACTATAAAATCGAAATATCTTCTAAGATTTTTCAAAATCAACTTCATCTCTTTCGATTCTATCAATTTGTGAGGATTCTCACTCGCTTTTCCGGAAGGTATGATATAGAGATTTTTCATCTTTTCATATTTTTTTACAACTTCCTCTATCTTGACTCTTCCTTCCAACAGATCGGCAAGCCCTTTGTCGTTTTGCAAATCGAATTTCTTATGAATTTCGCTTAGCATAAAATCGCCGCAGATTAATATTACCCTTTGATCCCCCATAGCCAAAGTAGCCGCAAGATTCGATACGAATACGCTTTTGCCCTCTCCCGGAATCGTAGAGGAGATGCCCACTATTTTGGATCTCCATCCGCTATCCAAAAGCTCTATATTTGTCTTTATCTCTCTGTAAGCCTCTTTATATTTAGAGGGAATATCCTCCGTAACATATATCTTATTGTAAAGTCTGTGATCGTTTACAAACGGAATAACTCCGTAAAGAGGCAAAGAGGAAAACTCCTCCACATCGTTTACGCTTCTTACGACATTATCTTTTGCGTTTTTAAAAAACGCCGTCAAAAAAGCCAAAAAGAGCCCGCCTAAAAAAGCGTATAACAAAATATTTTTAAGCTTAGGCTTATAAGGCTCTTTGGAAGCCAAAGGCGGATCTATAACGCTAACTTCCGCATTATCCTTTATCCCGCTTAAAAGAAGCTCCGATCTCTCCTTGATTAAATAATCGTAATAATTTTTGCTTATATCGTAATTTTGCCTCAAAACGATAAGCTCTTTCTCTTTTTTAGGAAGCTTAGAGAGCTTTTCGCTCTTTTGATTTAATACCTTTTTTATAGCCGAAACTCTTTTATAGAGACTGTTTTGAATCTCTCTAATCATTTTATTTAAAGTTTTTTGTAGTTTTTCTATTTTTTGAGAAAACAGTATCACTTCGGGATCGAGCTCTCCCCTCTTCTCTTTCAAAAGATCTTTTTTTCTAAGCTTCTCCTCTATCTCTTTAGCTAAGGAGGATAGTTCGGGATATTTCCTCTCCAAAGCCGATACAATCAAATAATTTCCCTTCTTAATCTCTCTTTTTATCATATCCAAAGTATTTAGTTCAAGTTTTATTTTTCTAAGCTCCTCTTCATACCCTATCGAAAAACCGAAAGGGGAGGGATCTACAGAGAGAGAATTTTTATCTTCATAACTTTTTAACCGTTTAAAAGCTCCGTTCATCTCCCTTTTAGCCTCTTTGATTTTGGAATCTAAAAAAGAGCTTAGTTTGGATATTTTTGCACTCTCTTCTTTTTTTAATCGCTCTTTATAGTTTTTTATCAAAGTATTCAAAAAATCTTTTACTTTAAAGGGATCATCATCAAAATATGATATTTTAAGAATGGAAGAGTTTTTGGAGCTTTGAGAAATTTCAACCCTCTTTTGTACCGAAGATATGAGGTTTTCTCTTTTTTTAAACTTTACGAAATACCCTTTTTTATAATTTTCTCTCAAAACGGGAGATAATCTAAAAGAGATAAATGGAGAGTTTAAAACCTCCTTGTTTGAGATAAGCTTTATACTTTCGGAATCGAAATCGTTAAAAACGGGAAATTTCACCTCTTTTAAAATGAAATTTCCGTCTTTAAATTCGATTTCAAACTCTCTGTCATAAAAGGAGTCGTCTTTGATTTTAAGATCTCTAATTATAAAAGGTTTTTTTGCATATAGATCTATCTTTCTATAAAAGAGCCCTTTGGTATAATAATCTACCTCCAATCCCAAATCATCGACCGTTTTGGAAATAAGCCTTCTTGATTTTAAAATATCTTTTTGAGTCTCTATATCCTTGGAAACTACTTTTATACTCGTATAACTTTTATAAAATTTGACGGAAAAAACATAATAAAAATACCCCGCACAAAGAGCGAACATCAATATCAAAAGGGTATAAAATCTACTGTTTTTGCTAAAAATATTAAATCTTTTTAAAAACTCTCCCATATTCAGCCCCTAATAGTTCCACAGCTTAAAAATTTCCCATGCCCTTTTAGCCTCATCATCCCCTCCCTCATAGGCTCTTCTTATCCACTCTTTAGCCTTTTTCATATCTTTTTCCACACCCAAACCGGCCGCGTACATAAGCCCCACTTTAGTTTGAGCCTTTATCAAACCTTCGTTTGCAGCTTTTAAAAACCACTCATAAGCTTTTTTAGGATCTTTTTTGCAACCTTTGCCTTCCAAATAAAGTAAAGCCAGCTTATACATAGCGGCCACTTCCCCTTCTCTTGCGGCTCTTTCGTACCAATAGCAAGCTTTGGAGAGATCTTTTAGAGTACCTTTGCCTTCAAAATATAAATCGGCAAGAAGATATTGCGCTTTGGAAAAGTTTTTTAAAGAGGCTTTTTGAAGCCAAAAGAGAGCCTTTTTGTAATCTTGTCTAACGCCTCTTGCTTTCATATAAGAGACGCCAAGAGCGTACATAGCCCAAGCGTCCTCTTTCAAAGCCAAATCATGAAGAATATTGTAAGCTTTTTTGTTTCCGAAAGTTTCGTAAAGTTCGGATCCGTCATCTTCCCACGCAAAAAGAAGCGTACAAAGAGAGAGAATCCAAAAAAATTTTCTCATAAAATAACCGTTATTAAATCTCTTCCACAAGATTATCGATCAAAGGAAACAGTTTATCGCTCATCTCTTCAACTTTTTCAAAATATTTTAAAATATCTTCATCATGACAATCAGGATTATTCATACATGAAATAATATTCCTAATATTATCATGAAACTCTTTATGGTACTTAGCGATAGCCGAGTAGCTTGGAGTCCTGCCGTAAAGCTTCTTACCGTCCGTTTGATACCATTTCCCAAAATTACATGAATTTTCATCTTGCAATCTTATTTTTTCTCCTTTTAAAACAGTTTCCAACGCTTTCATCTTATATATTAAATGTTCCAATTTAAATTTTTCATTATTTACTCTAAGGGACTCTTTATTAACCCTATTTTTTATATCAAAAGATAATTGTATAACTTTCTCCAAATCCTGCTTAAACTGCACAAGATGAGAAGAGGATCTGTTTGCTTCGCTTTCAAGCTTCTCGCTATCCTCATACATCGTAGAAGCGTTTTGTTTTAGAGTATTTATTGTTATCTCCACTTCGGCGGTAGCCTTTTGGGTTCTCTCGGCAAGCTTTCTAACTTCATCCG
>JAADDG010000236.1 GCA_013154075.1 Campylobacterota bacterium
GCCGTTTGAAAAATAGTTTTGCCCGAAAGCATGGCTTTTTGAATTTTTGTCAAATCCTCTTGCGATAGTTCTCTCTCTTTTACCATCTCCATAACTATAACTCCTTGATTTTTTTATATAATCGTTCAAAATCGGATTTTATTTATCTTAATATGATAAAATCGCTTACAATTTAAGTTTGAAGCGGGGTTTTGATGAAAAGATACGTTTTGGTAAAGGTTGCATCCTATCTAAAGAGATTTAGAAAGATTTTTGTGGCCGAGAGGGTGGAAGATACCGTAATTAGGATGGTTTTTGACAAAAAGGAGAGTATCTATTTCGATATGAAAAAGGGCTCTTCCTCTATCTACAAAAGCAAAGAGCAAAAGAGAGCCAAATCCTACAACGCCCCGTTTGACGTGGTTTTGAGAAAGAAGGTGGCAAACTCCATTATAGAGGATGTGGAGGTTTTGGAAGGAAATAGAATACTTCGCTTCACTCTCTCTCAAGATTCCAAATACAAAAGAGAGAGACTCTATTTTCAGCTCGAGTTTACCGGAAGAAACACAAACGCCATTATAATGGATGAAAATTTCATAGTCCTTGAAGCCTTAAGACATATAGATAAAAGCGTCTCTTTCAGAGAGATTCAAACTGGAGTGAAGCTTTTGGATCTGCCCCCTTTTGAATTTAAAGAGAAGGAAGAGGAGATAGGGGATATCGAGGAGTATCTCTATAAAGTTTATGAAAAAAAAGAAAAAGAGCTTTTAGAAAGACTTCGAAATCAAAAACTATCTTTTCTTTTTAAAAAGAGAGAAAAGCTTCTGTCTCTTTTGGATGGGATGGAGGATGAAGAGGAGATTTTGAAAAGAAGCGAGCGGTTTTCCAAGGAGGCTACGCTAATTTTATCAAACCTTCATCAAATCAAAGATTACCAAAAAGAGGTGGTTTTGAGAGATTTTGACGGAGAGGAGATAAAGATCTCTTTTCCCAAAAACGCGAGAACTCCGCAAGAGGCTGCAAATATTTTATTCAATTGGGCGAAGAAGTTGAAACAAAAGGCCAAATACAGCCATATAGAGAGAGAAAATCTAAAATCTAAAATAGAGTTTTTGGATAGAAAAATAGAGATGGTAAGAAATGCCAAAAGTAGCGATGAGATAAATATTTTGTTTCCGAAAAGGGAAAAAAAGAGCAAAAAAGAGAAAGAGAGAGATTATGAGAGCTATTTTCTGCAAGATTATAAGATAATGGTGGGAAAGAGCGAGAAAGGGAATATAGAGCTTTTGAAAAACGCCAAGATGAGCGATATTTGGATGCATCTAAAGGATATGCCCTCCACTCACGTAATTATTAGAACCGATAAAAAGAGAGTCCCAAGAGAGGTTTTGGAGTTTGCCGCAAAGCTTTGTGTGGATTATAGCGTTTCTCAAAAGGGAAGCTATCTTGTAGACTATACCCAAAGAAGAAATGTTAAAATAAGAGAGAGAGCTTTTGTAAATTACGTAGATTACGATACTATAAAAGTGATAAAGGATTGAAAATGCCAACTCCGATAGAGCAGATAACGCTAATAACGCAAAATCTCCCCGCTGCCGCCGTGCCTCAGATCAATTTTTTGAATCGTCTGGAAGTTCAAAACGTTGCGGCTTTGGACAGCGTTTTGGAAAAAGAGGAGGAGATAGAGGATATAGATGACGTGGATGCCGAGGCGGCTTTGAGAATCGATCCCGATATCGAACATGAGAGAGAGAGACAGGAGGAGGCCGTTTTGGAAAAGGAGGAGGAGACTATCAAAGCAATTAGAAGAAGAGTAAAAGAGGAGAGAGAAGAGGAGAAGCCTTCCCCTTTTCATCTGCTTGATATAAAGGTCTAAATTAAAGCTTTTGCAAAAGAGAGGGAAGATGGGAGATATCTTCTATAACGGCGTCCGGTTTGATGCCCTTGTTTAGATCTTGTGGGCGGAATTTGCCCGTTTTTACCAAAATCGCTTTTATACCGGCGTTTTGAGCTCCTTTGATATCGTTTTCTATATCGTCTCCTACCATTATTACCTCTTTTGGATCGAGATTCATCGATTTTACGGCCGATAGAAAAAATTCTTTTGAAGGTTTTCCCACAATCAAAGCCTCTTTTTCGCTTGCATACTCCAAAGCTTTTACGAAACCTCCCGCATCCATTGAGAGTTTGTCGTCATCATCTTTGAAATATCTATTTATAGCGGCTGCTAAAATAGATGCGTTGTCATAGATAATTTTTCTAAAAGCTTCGTTTAATGTGGAGTATGTGAAATTCTCTCCCGCATCTCCTATGATTACGAAATTAGCTTTTTCGTTCTCTTTGACTATGAAATCTTTAAAATACTCTTTCGCTTCGTCTGTAAGAATAGGGAATGCTTTGGCTCTTTTTTGCTCTATTTTACTCTTCATTGCCGATAAAGCGGTAAAAAGCTCTTCTTCTTTTATGGAAAATCCCATTTTGTTCATTTTCTCAATAACGCTTTTTGGCGCTTTTCTTGTGGTGTTTGTGAGAAATCTTAAAGAGAAGTTTTCCCTAAGAAGATTTAGCGTTTCTACGGCTCTCTCTATCGGTTTCTCTCCTACATAAAGCACTCCGCCCATATCCAGAAGAATGCCTTTTACACTCATAGCCTCCTCCTTTTATTATAAGTTTATTTAATAATTCCTCTCTTCATTCTATCAGAAAAAGAGGAAAAATTCAATTTTGATTTTTAAATTTACTATGGTATGATTATTTAATGAAAAAAGATAAGGAATTTTAAATGAAAAAGCTATTTGTTATATCTATCTTTATTTTGAAGCTATTTAGTTGCACTTCCGCATGGACTCCCGCCTATTTTAAAAATGCTTATTATGATTTTGTTTCTCTTCCTTTGTTTAAAGATACCGAAAATCCGCTATATAGTTACTCTTTTGTTTCTCCTTGGGTTTATGAGGATAGAAAAGATTATTACGAAAAGATTAAAAAGAGATTGAATTTAAGGGAGTGGAGCGAATATCTCGGAGTTGATGAGAAAGATATCGAACGAACTCTTTATGAAAAGAAACCTTTTGATTTTAAAAAAATAAAAAATAGAAAAAAGAGAGAGGAGTTCATCTCATATCTTGATGCTTTGGGAATGATTGATTACGATACCGATTGGAGAAAGGTATTAAAGAGATTTTTGGCTCTTTATAAAAAGAGTGAGCTTGATTTTTTTAAATTAAGAGACGCTTATAATATCGTTAGAGCCTATCATCATTTAAAAATGTTCGATAAGGAGTTAGAGTTTATAGACTCTTTAAATAGCCTAAAAAATGATGAAGTCAAAAATAGTATAGTTTGGGAGTGGATAGAATCTTTTAAAGCTGGAGCTATAAGGCACAAGGGGGATTTTGTCGTTTCATCCTATCTGTTTGCCAAGGTTTTTGCTACGCACAAAAGTGATGCTTATGTAGGATATTATGATTTTAAGGTACGAAACGATAAGGAGTGGAGAGAGCTTTTGAAGCTTGCAAAAAATAGGGAAGATGTTTTGCTATTTCATTTTTTAAGAGCGCTCAATCCCAAAAACAACGCTCTTTGGGAGCTTAAAAAAATGAGTGAGATAGATAGTGACTCCGTTTGGGTGGATAGGCTTTTGTTTCTTGTAGCTCAGAAGGTACAATATACGATCTTTTTGTTAAAAGAGGATTGCGAGGATTGCAAAGATGACAAAAAGAGAGCTTTTAGAGAATATATAGAGTCTTTTTTAAATTATTTACAGAAAAATAGAGATAGCGACTTTAGAGAGTATCTGTTTGCTTATTTAAAATATATTTATAACGATAAAAGAGTCCCTCTAAAAAATAAAAAATATCAAAAACTTTTGGACTATTTGGCTTATGTGGATGCGCTTGAGGTTGTGGATGAGGATGAGATATCAAAAAGGCTCAAGGAGATAGAGGCTCTTTTTGAAAATAGAAATATAAAGGTTGATTTGGAGAGATATACGATTAGAAGACTTTATGAACTATATCCTAAAGATAGCGTAAAGAAGAGTTTGGCGAAATGTTTTTATGACAGAGAGGAGAAATATTATTGCAAATTGGATTTTAGAAAAAGTCTTGATTTAAATAAATTAAATGAATTTGTAAATTTAAAGAATAAACGTAGAAATTATATAGAAAACTTACTTTTAAGCAAGAAAGAGACCGATCTTGGAGAGAGGTTGATAAGAGTTTATTATTCCGTACTTTATACGGCTGAAGGTGATTTCAAAAAGGCTTTAAAATATGTGAAAAATTTGCCCGTTTTGAAAAACTACGACGATACATATTATTGGGATAAAAAAGATTTTATGAGAGGTAGTTTCTATAATCCTTTTAATGTCGATTTTACCGCAAACAATAGGGCTCTTCCACGCTCTAAACTGTACACTCATGAAAGATTTTTAAAAACTATTTTAAAAATCAAAAAGAAATTAAAACAGGATCCAAACTCCGTAACGGATAATTTTCTGATGGCAAATGCTTGGTATAATATTTCCGATTTCGGTAACTCTCCTATGTTTGCAAAAATTTACAGATGTGTAGTCTGCGTAGATCCCAAAGCCTTGCCCAAACTTCAAAAAGCAAAAGAGTATTATCTAAAAGTTCTCTCTTTAACAAGTGATAGGGAGCTTAGAGCAAAGGTTTATTATCAGCTTATGAAGATAGCTTTGGGTAAGAAGATGATAGAGAAGTGGAAGGAGGAGAAGTATTATATATACGGTGATTTTTCCCCTTTCAAGTGGGTAAAGGATAGTGATGAGTATAAAGATCTTTATAGAGAGCTTGAAAAATATAAAGATACGAAATATTATAAAGAGATAAAAGATTGTGCCGGATTTCAATATTTCAAATAGGATAGTCAAGCTTTTTCCTCTTTTTTTGTTTTTGGTTTTGTTTGGAGGATGTACGAAAAAAAAGACGATAGCTTTTTATTATTGGAAGAGCGATTGTAGAGTCGAGAAAAATTTTAAATATCCTTTATATGTGAAAGTTTTGGATATAAATAAAAAGGGGATTTTTAAAACCGCCTGTTTTAGAGAACATATACCAGTCGTTTATATAGAAAACGATATTTTTAAAATCGATATCGATGTGGATAAAATCGTAAAAAGAGAGGTAAAAAGCGAAAATATACAGTTTGACTGCGATTGGACTCTCTCTACCAAAGAGAGATACTTCTCTTTTCTAAAAAGGATGAAAAAAATTTATAAAAGAGTTTCGGTTACGATAAGGCTTCATCAACTTAAATATTTTTCAAGGACGGGTGTGCCTCCTGTGGATGAAGGGGTTTTGATGCTCTATAATATGAGCGATTTTAAAGATCCGTATACGCGAAATTATGTTTTGGATCTGAAAGAGACAAAAAAATATTTTAAAAATTTCAAAAGTTATCCTTTGAAACTTAATGTCGCTTTGCCTATCTATTCTACGGCTTTTGTTATCAGATATGGGGAAGTTGTGGGATTGATAGATGATGTGAGAAAAAAAGATTTGGATAGCTCTTTTTTTGAAACTTTGGGTAAAAATAGATTTAGAGTTATGAAAACCCGCTACTTTAAAGGAAAGCTTCTTTATGAAGGAGATATTTTGAGAGTGGATGAGGTTGATTTAAATATGCTTAAAGAGGCTGTGGAAACGATACCTTTTACGTTCGATAGAGTGATATTTTTCAGGTACGGAAATTTGAAAAATTGGAATATAGAGGATTTGAAGAAAATTATTTAAATGTCAAAAGGGGAAAACCCCTTTGAGCGAATATTTACTCGAAAACTTCCACTTCCCCTATCGTGGCGTGAGGCGTGCACTCTCCTTCTATGCCGTTGAAATACTCTTTTAACCAGCACTCTACAAGGGGAGGCAATCTGTTTGGTTTGGCTATTTCGTTTCCATATCCGAGATTGATGCCCGTAAAGCCCAAATCCGCCAAAAATCGGATATTTCTCATCTCGAAAGATATATCTTCATAATGCCACTCCTTCTCGGGCGTACCGTCATAATGCTCTTTGGTTATTTTCGTTTTCCAGATATAGGGTCTGACTCTGTTACCTGTTTTGTTGTTTTGCATACCTCTTGCTATTGCCGCTATATATCTTGCTATGGCTTTGAAATCCTTATCTTCGTGAACTTTACCCGGGTTGTAGTTGAAAGCCAAAGCGTCCCAATTGACGCCGAAATTGTTATAGTATTCCGTTACCGTTTTTACGCCTTGAGTATCTTCGCTCCATCCGCCTTGCGGTTCGGCTTTGGGATCGGTGGGGATTCCCCATGTTTTTATCGTAGGTGCGAGCATTACGTTCGGAGCGTATTTTTCCCTGATATGGTCTATGACTTGCCAAAATCCTGCAAAATTTTCGGGAACGTCGATTTCCAAAGCTTCCGGGAAGGCGGACTCTTTTATTTTTGCCGGTAGATTATTTGGATCGTTTTGATACTTTCTTCTAATAAGCCCCATAAAATAGGCCATCGGATCGGGATCGAAACCTAAAAGAACGCTTCCTTTGGCTTTGGATACTTTTATCATCGTCTCTTTGAATTTGTTGAAATAGTTATATATCTTTTTCGGATCTTGAAGCTGTTTTTCAACACCTTTTCTGCTTCCCATAATTTTTCCCCACTGATCGTAGGCTATTACTATTATAAAATCCTCTTGAGTGTTCGATCTTTTTACCACCTCTTCCCAAGTTTGCACTTCACTTTGTATGAAATCTTTGTAGATTTTATGTCCGTAACTGTAAGATTTCAAATCTATACCGGCTTTTTTAGCTATTTGATAAGCTTTCGTAGCGGAGATGAAGAATTTTGAAGGGAAGTGTCTGATTTGGCTATCCGTTATCGATATATTGTCTATTACGGCTCCCATACCGTCTTTACTTTGAGAGGAGATCTCTTTTATGGTTATCTTCTCCTCTTTACCTTTTCCTATGAAGGAAGTTTTGTATCGTTTCCATTCCTCTGACGGGGTTACTTTTAGGATACTTTTATTATCTAACAAAATTTCAAAATCCGAACTTCCCCTCTTTCTGGCATAAGCGTCTATGGATAGATTATATTTTTTACCTTTTTGGGTGAATATGGTTTGTGAGATATAGTTTAGTTTCTTGTTTCTATCGAGTTCTATTTTATAATCTCCATTAGTTGCCCTCTCTCCTAAAGAAGGTGTCCAAAGTTCCGCTTTTTTGCTCCATCCCTCCAATCTTACCACTTTCCAATCGCCGTAATCTCTAACTACTTTGAAATTTTCGAAACTGCCGTTTTTTATCAACTCTTCCGCGTTTGCAAAAGAGAAAGATAATATTAAAACCGATAAAAAAATCGATAGCGATTTTAAAAATTTCGTCAAGCTCATATATACTCCTTTTTGTGCGTAATAGAGGAGTATATAATTTTTATTTTTAGATTTTGGTTAATAATAAAATATTTTAATGAGACTGGATAGAAGTAATTTTTATGAGTTTAATGAAAGATGGAATAAGAAGGAGATGGGGGGTAGAGATTACTCTACCTCCGCGTCGATTACGTCGTCGTCTCCGCCTTTTTGGCTTCCGCCTTGTTGTGCGCCGCCTTGAGCTCCGGTACCCGCTCCTTGATCTTGTTTATACATGGCTTCCGCAAGTTTGTGGCTTACTTGAGTTAGCTCTTGAACTTTTGCGTCTATCTCTTCTTTTGTTACATCCTCTTTTTTGAGAAGCTCTTTTAGCTCTCCCAAAACTTTTTCCACTTTGGCTTTTTCATCGGCGCTTATCTTATCGCCTACCTCTTTTAGAGATTTTTCGGTTTGATGTGCCAAAGCGTCCGCTTGGTTTTTAGCCTCTACAAGCTGTTTTCTCTTCTCGTCTTCAGCTTTGTGAAGCTCTGCATCTTTGATCATTCTCTCGATCTCTTCTTCGGATAGACCGGAGCTTCCCGTAATTTTGATCTCTTGAGCTTTTCCTGTAGCTTTATCTTTTGCGCTAACAGTCAAGATACCGTTTGCGTCGATATCGAATGTAACCTCTATTTGAGGTACTCCTCTTGGAGCCGGCGGAATTCCCTCAAGATTGAATTGTCCTAAAGATTTGTTATCTTTCGCAAATTCTC
>JAADDG010000217.1 GCA_013154075.1 Campylobacterota bacterium
CCCAAATAGATCTTTTTTCTAAACTTTTTCTCAAAAGCCTCTACAACATCTCTATCTATCTTCTCAAAAACGAAAATATACTTCAAAGAATCCAGATATAGAGGATGAATCGAAGAATCATTTAGAGCCGATTTTACAAAATAGCTATCGGCAAAAAGGTAAGCGATATTTCTCTTTGCTATCTCTTTGCAGGCATCTTTATAAAATGCGATATTCTTAGAAAACTTTTTATCTAAAATAGGCTCGCTTTGATAGGAGGACAAAACCCCATCCCCTTTAGAGATATTCAAAATCTCAAAAATCCTCTCGCTCTCAAACTCTTTTAAATCTCTCTTTCCTCTAACATAAGCAAAAGAGGATAATTTACTGATTTGGCATTTCAAAGAAAATACATCTATCTTTCTGCTCTCTTCATAAACGATAGTAATCTCTCTTCTTAAAATCTCTTTTTTTTTATTTTGCGCTCTTGAAAAGACGCTCCCCCATATGCCTTTTATGTAAAAGGCCATCACCTTTACATCATCCAAACCTCTCAAAGCTATCTCAAATCCCTTTTTAAAGCTATTTAAATTACCGGTATAACTAATAGTCCCCTCTGGAAAAATGCAGACAACCTCTCCGCTTCTTAAAGCCTCTCTTACCGCTTTTAAAGACTCTTTGGCACTTTTGGAAGAGATGGGAATTACACCGAAAAATTCCAAGAAAGGTTTATAAAAAGGAAGATTATAAAGATCTCTGTTCATAACAAATCGTATGCATCTATCAAAAGAGGCCTGCAAAATCGCCCAATCGATCCAGCTTATATGATTACCCAAAAGCAAAACCCCTCCCTCTTTGGGCAAAGGAGTCCTTTTTATGACTTTTATTTTATATCTTAGTCTAAAAGGTATCAAAATCAAAAAACAGAGAAACTTTTTAAAAACCATAAATATCTCTTTTAAAGAACATTTTGTTACAATTTTACAAAAAGAAAGTATAAAAAATGGTTATAGAAGAGAATTTCATATATCTTATCTTAGGAATTTTGATAGGAATCTTTTCAACAACCTTGCTATTTGTATATCTAAATCAAAAGAGAGCCTATGAAATAGCTCAAAAAGTAAGAGAGATTTTGGAAGAGAAAGACAAAAATTTAGAATATATAAAAGATGAAAAAGAGAAACTTCAAGAGGAGCTAAAAGAGATATCCGATCAATTTCAAAAAGAGAGGATAGAGAAAGCAAAACTGATAGAGAAACTAAATAGAGAAAACGAGGCTTTCGAGAGAATGAAAGCGGAGTTTCAAAATCTCTCAAACGAAATATTGGAAAGAGAGAAAGAGAGATTTGAGAGAGAGGGAATAAAAAATATGGATCTTTTGATAAGACCTCTTCAAGAAGAGATAAAAAACTTCTACTACAAAATAGAAGAAGAATCAAAAGAGAGATTTTCCCTAACCAAAGAGATAGAAAAATTAAGAGAGCTAAATTACAAACTCTCAAAAGAGGCCGACAATCTAACCAAAGCATTAAAAGGAGAGAGCCAAACTCAAGGAGCTTGGGGGGAGATGATACTGCAAAGAATTTTGGAGGAATCGGGGCTAAAAGAGGGAAGAGAGTATAAGACGCAAGTAAGTTTGGAAGCGCAAAACAGGCGCTACCGCCCCGACGTAATAGTCAAACTCCCCAAAAACAGAGCCGTAATAATCGACTCCAAAGTCTCTTTAAAAGCTTATGAGATATATTTCAACGCGGAAGATGAAAAAGAGAAACAAAAGGCTCTAAAAGAGCATATGAGCTCGATCTATATCCATCTAAAAGAGCTATCTCAAAAAAGATATGAAAATCTGCTTGAAAACAGTCTCGATTTCGTTTTGATGTTCATCCCGATAGAGGGAGCTTTCACGGCCGCTTTGGCGGAAGATAAGGATCTTTTGCTAAAAGCGCAAAAACAAAATATAATGATAGTATCACCCTCCACTCTCCTATCCACTTTAAGGGTGATAGAGAATATGTGGAGACACGAATACCAAAACCAAAACGCAAAAGAGATAGCCAAAAAAGCGGGAGATCTATACGATAAATTCGTAGGCTTTCTTCAAAGTCTGCAAAATATAGGCTCAAGCCTGCAAAAAGCCTCTTTAAACTATGAAGAAGCGATAAAAAAGCTATATGATGGGAAAGGAAGCCTAATTAAAAGAGCTATGGAGTTAAAGGATATGCCGGGAGTTGCGGCCAAAAAAGAGATACCCCAAAAACTTTTGGAGGATATAAAAAAGGATTTTTGATGAAAAGACTCTATCTGATGAGACACGCAAAATCAAGCTGGAAAAATCCCGATTTGAAAGATCACGACAGACCTTTAAACAAAAGAGGCAAAAAAGACGCCCCTCTTATGGGAAAAATATTGAAAGAAAAAGGTGTAAAACCTGATATAATCATCTCAAGCTCCGCAAAAAGAGCCTATAAAACCGCAGTCAAAGTGGCAAAAGAGCTCGATTACGAAAAAGAGAATATCATAACGGACAAAACACTATATTTAATAAGTTTTGAAAAGTTTTTAAACTATATTAAAAATTTAGACGATAGTTATGAAAATGTTCTGATTATAGGACACAATCCGGGAATTTCCGATCTATTTAGCTATCTAACGGGAAAAGATTCTCAAATGCCCACCGCCGCAGTGGGCGGACTGGAACTTAAAAAAGATTCGTGGAGAGATATAGAGGATGGGAAAATAGAAATTCTCTTCTTCGAATACCCGAAAAAATACAAGGAAAGATAAAAAGAGAAAGAGCTAAAAATCTTTCCCTTTTTAGGCAGATAGGACGAATAAATTCTCTTTAGGAAATTATAGCTTAATTTTTATTAAATATTTTATAACTTTTAGCTTTAAATGATTTGTTTATTTAACCGTAAACAAAAATTGTCAATTACATATTTTTTTGACCGAACCAAAGCGTTACATAAAATCTAAAAAGCAATAAAATGGTATAATTTTCAAAAATAAAAGGCAGAATATGGGAAACGTTTTAATAGATTTATATAGAAAAATAGAAGATAAAATATTGAATTTCGTATTCGATCAAAACGACAGACCCCTATCGTTTGTGGAGCTTTTGAAAGCGAACAAGATATATGACGATCATATGCCGCCTCAAGGCCAAATTCCGGGTATCAGACTAAATTTAATAAAAACATTCGTCATCTTCGTACTTTTATGGCATATAGTCATTATTCCCATCATAGCGGCAACTCACGGAATACTAAAAGACGTAGACTGCCATATATCCATTCTTTTGGCCATACTCTTTACTCTTCTTTTTTTCGGAACTTTCGCTATATTTAAAGAGTGGCTTTACGAAAAGATGCTTCTTAAAAAAATAAAAGAGAATTGGGAGAACCACTTTCCTCTACTTAGCTACGAAAATAACCATTTAGCCGTTACGGAAATTTACACTCAAGCTCTTGAAAAGGAGATTCCGGCAAATAGATTGAGATCTTTTATCTTTGACAACTTAGCTAAAAGATAATCAATCTCCCTCCTCCTTTTTCCCATACACAAACTCATATATCTCTTTAAAATCAAGCGGTTTTATCTCATCATCAAGTCCTAAATGATAAGGTAGAACCTCAAGAAAAAAATATCCTAAATAATAAAAAGGGTAGAAAATGTAGAGTTTTCTTTTAAAGCTTTTAGGAGAGTCGAATTTTCTTATCCATCTTTTTGCACTTTCAACTTTATGCAAAGCCAAAAGGGTCTCGAAACTGAATATAAATCCCAAAACAATGTAGCTTAAAATAGAACCGTAAAAAAATAGAAGAAAAATATACTCTATCACGCCTAATTGCCCCCTCTCTTTTCATGGGGGCAATTATAGCACAAATTACTCTTCTACGCTTACCTCGACAGGATCGCTCTCCCAAAGTCCGTGCTTGGTGCAGTAGCTCATAGCCGTAAGATTAAGTTTTTTGCCGGTAGGAACGATATAGAAATCAACCTCTACTTGGCTTTTGGTATTTCCCAAAGTTCCGGGAGTGAATGTAGCTTGACCCAAAAGAGTCTCTCCGTTCCAAAGTTGAACATAAGCTATATAGTGATCGAAATCATCCGGATGAGTATACTCGTTACCTACTTTTACTTTTACTTTGAATTTCTCTCCCGCTTTTGCAGTGCTGTCACAATGAACGAAAGGAGAGTGTCTATCTATATAATCTTTTTTAGATTCTCTCTCTACCGTATCTATATCTACATATCTATTTACTTTCGGCATTCTCGCTCCTTAATTTTGTATTTCAAACAGCCTTAAAGACCGTTTGAAATATTATATCAAGCTAATTTTAAAATAGGATAAAATTAGTCTTATTTAAATATTTTTCAGTTTATGAAATCAACTTCCGTTACGTGGTGATTGATTCCGAGTTTCTCAGGCTCTATTCCAAGCGCTAAACCTATCATCTGAGGCAAATGGAAAATAGGAATATGCACCTCTCTTCCGGCCGCTTTAGAGATATTGTGTTGTTGCACGTCAAGTCTCAAATGGCAAAGCGGACAAGGAGTCACCACCGCATCGGCATTGTTGTCTATAGCGTCCGTCAAAGCGGAAGCGGATAGCTTGTTGGCGGTATTTGGAGCTTGCAACTCCACATGAAAACCGCAGCATTTGTTTTTATGATCGTAATCTACGTTGTTTCCGCCAAGCACCTTGATAAGCTCATCGATACTTGTAGGATTATACGGATTCTCTCCGCCGTTATTGTGCATTTGAAGTTCGCTCGGTCTGATATTGTGACATCCGTAAAAAGCGGCCCAATTGATATCGGTTAGAGGTTTTTTAACCTTTTTGCCTATCTCTTCCACTCCCAAATCGTCAATCAAAGCATAAAGGAAATGTTTAACTTCGCTCGTTCCCTTATACTCCAATCCTACCTCTCTTAATTTTTCATTTACTTTATTTTTGAGCTCTTCGTCATTATCGAGCCTCTCTTTGGTCAAAGAGGTATTTAGCTGGCAAGTGTTGCAGATAGTTACCATCGGAAGTTCCAACTTCTCCGCATAGCAAATGTTTCTGGCATTCAATACAAGAGATAGAAAATCGTCAAAATCCTGCAAGTGGCTAGCCCCGCAGCAAGTGGCTTCATCTAACAACACAAGCTCTATATCCAAAGCTTCGGCAACGGCAAGCGTGGATTTCAAAAGCTCCGGCGTACTCTCTCTGGCCGTACAACCCGTATATAACGCATATTTTAATTTACCCATCGAATCTTCCTTTAAAACTTCTTTGTAGATGAAGATTTAATAAGTTTTTTCACTTCATCGAGATTTTTAGATTTAGGCATTTTCCACGGAGGAACTATTTTGCCTTTTTTAAACATCGCTATGGCCTCGGGCAAATGTTTCAATACGCCGAAATTTCCTTCGGAGTATCTAACAAGCTCTCCCTCGTCCAAAATACCGTGTTTTTTGATAGAGTGCTTAAATCCCACGGCGTGTCTGACGGCAACGTTGTTTTTAGCGACTCCCTCTTCAAAGATCTGATTGTGAAGATGAGTGATTTTGGTAATAGGACTAAGCTCTTTAGGACAGGCTTCCGCACACTCGAAACACTTCACGCAGTCCCAAACTCCCGGTCCTATCTTATCTACGATCTCCAATCTCTCTTTTTTGGCGTTATCTCTGACATCTGCCGTAAATCTGTAAGCTTTCACGAATGCAGCCGGTCCGAAATACTCTTCGTTCACTTCCACTACCGGACAAGCATAAAAACAGTTTCCGCACTGGATACAATAGTCGGCATCTTCGATTTTATCCGCCTCTTTAGGAGGGATGATATTCTCGCTTTCGGGATGCTCGTCTATTTCGGCTATCAAATAAGGCTTAACTCCGTTATATTTCTCCCAGAAGTTGCTTTTATCGATAACGAAATCTTTATAAGCTCTCTTTTTATCTTGCGGATCCAAAACGAGCTCTTCGCCGAAAATCTTCACCAAATCAAAAACCCTCTCTTTGCAAGAGAGAACCGGTTTGCCGTTTACTTTGATGGCGCAGCTTCCGCATATTCCGTGACGACAGCTTCTTCTATAGCTCAAAGTTCCGTCATGTTCCCATTTGATTCTATTTAAAATATCCAAAACAACTTCGTCTTGCGCCACCTCAAGCTCTATCTCGTCATAGTGAGGGAGATAGTCGGTCTCCGCATTGAATCTAAATACTTTAAATTTTAATCTTTTTTTAGCTAACTCTTCCATCTTTACTCCCTAGTATTTTCTCTCTTGAGGCTCGAATATGCCAAGCGTTACGTCGGTATACTCCAATTTGATATTTCCCTCTTCATCCATAAAAGCCAACGTATGTTTCAAGAAATTCTCGTCATCTCTATTTGGAAAATCCTCTCTAAAGTGCGCTCCTCTACTCTCTTTTCTCGCGATAGCGCCTTCAACTATGAAAGTAGAGTAATCAAGCATATGTCCAAACTCGATAGCCTCTTGCAAGTCGGTATTGTAAACTTTGGATTTATCGTCAATTCTTACTTTTTTGAATCTCTCTTTAAGTTCTTTTAGTTTCTCTCTCTGTCTCTCCAAAGTCTCTTGAGTTCTAAATACGCCGGCGTTATTTGTCATACTCTCTTGAAGCTCCGCTCTAAGCTCGGAAACTCTCTCAGTTCCGTTGTTCGTTCTTAGAGTCTCCATCTCTTCTCTCATTCTATCGGCTACGCTTTCGTTGATATCTATGAAAGAGAGCCCCTCTTTTTCCAAATCGTCGGCTATGATATTTCCGGTATGTCTTCCGTAGAAAAGAGCTTCCAAAACGGAGTTTGCTCCAAGTCTGTTCGCTCCGTGAACACTTACGCAAGCGCACTCTCCCGCAGCGTAAAATCCCGGAAGTTTATTCTCGGCATCTTTCATAACTCTTCCGTGAATATCGGTAGGAATTCCTCCCATAGAGTAGTGAGCCGTAGCGGCTATCAAAATAGGCTCTTTTATCATATCCCTTCCAAGGAAAGTTAAAGCGAGATCTCTAAGCTCGGGGAGTCTTTCCATAATCTTCTCTTCACCCAAATGCGTCAGATCCAAATATACGGCGTCTTTATTCGGTCCTACGCCTCTTCCCTCCAAAATCTCTTTGGTAATGGATCTGCTGACAAGATCTCTTGGGGCAAGCTCCATCTTTTCGGGAGCATATTTTTTCATAAATCTCTCACCCTTGGAGTTTAGAAGCTTTCCGCCCTCTCCTCTTGCCGCTTCACTCATCAAAATTCCGGTTCCGGCAAGTCCTGTGGGGTGAAATTGAACAAATTCCATATCTCTTAGAGGAAGACCGTGTCTGGCCACTATGGAAAGACCGTCTCCGGTATTTGCGTGAGCGTTGGAGTTGATTTTAAAGGCTCTTGCGTATCCGCCTGTAGCAAACATTACCGCTTTGGCTTGGAAAATAGCAGGTTCGCTCGATTTGATCTCGTAAGCGCAAACGCCGTTTACAACGCCGTTTTTATAGATGATATCGGCTACATACCACTCGTCGAGAAACTCAACTCCGTCTCTA
This sequence comes from Campylobacterota bacterium, assembly GCA_013154075.1. Taxonomy (GTDB): domain Bacteria; phylum Campylobacterota; class Campylobacteria; order Campylobacterales; family JAADDG01; genus JAADDG01. The sequence continues at coordinate 7,522 of JAADDG010000217.1, forward strand.
TGAGCTTGCTCGTAAATAGTTTGTAAGAGAGTAAGTCCCGTTCTATCTTTTGCAAAACAGGCTCTCGGTTTACTTTGACCTCCAAAAGGTCTTTGAGCGATTTTTCCCTCGGGAGTTCTGCTAAAAACCGCTCCCATTCTCTCTATCCATCTAATAGTCTCGGGAGCTTTCGAACACATAAGCTCCACCGCATCCTGATCCGCCAAATAGTCGCTTCCTTTTACGGTATCGAACATATGAAGCTCGATACTGTCCTCTTCGGAAAGCGCGGCGTTGATTCCGCCTTGAGCCGCACCGGAGTGACTTCTTAGAGGATGAAGTTTCGTTAAAACCACTACGTTTTTTCCTCTTCTTTTCAGCTCTCTCGCCGCCGCACAACCGGCAAGCCCCGCCCCTACTATCACAACGTCATATTGTTTGATTGGTATGCTCATAAAGCAATTCCTTAAAGTTTGGTATTTTGCCAAATTATATACACCTTATAATTAAAAAATACAAAAAGTAACAGTCAAAACAGCTCTTTATTTAAAAATGTTACAAATTTTCCATTTTGTAACACCT